>JAJXXS010000131.1 GCA_021780975.1 Pseudomonadota bacterium | reverse complement strand
CCGAGAGGGCAGGCCTGCTGCCTTCCGATGTGATCCTCAAGTTCGATGGCAAGGCGGTGCACAGTTCGAGCGATCTGCCTCTCATGGTCTCGATGACCAAGCCCGGCACCGATGTTCCGGTGGAGGTATGGCGCAAGGGGCAGATGAAGACGCTGAACGTGAAGCTCGGCACCCTGCCGGTACACATGGCAGAAGCCAGTGCGGGTCCGCAGAAGCAAAGCCACTTGCGCGGGGGTTTGGTGCTCGGTGAGTTGAGCCCGGCGCAGCGCAAGGAACTCAAGCTCAACCATGGCTTGCTGGTGGAAGACTCCAGCGGCGACGCCCTGCTTGCGGGCATACGCGTGGGCGATGTCATCCTGGCGGTGAACAACAGCGAGGTGGGCACGGTGGCGCAATTCCGCCATGCCATCGATGCAGTTCCCGTGGGCAAGAGCGTGGCGCTTCTGGTGCGGCGCGGCAACAGCACGGTTTATGTGCCGATGAAGCTCTCCACAGCGGCCAAGTGAGAGCAGTGCTCACGCTCTATGGCCGCGCTGGCTGCCATCTCTGCGAGGCCATGGTGGCCGAAATGCAGCCGCATATACGCGCCCACAACCTGGTTCTGCAGCAGGTGGATATTGACGGCGATGTGGCGTTGGTCGAGCGCTATGGCCTGAAGATCCCCGTGCTTTGCGGGCCGCACGGGGAGATTTGCCATTATTTTTTCGACGAGGCGGCATTCCGTGCCTGGCTGGCCCGGGAACACGCCTGATTTTGCGGCCGTTGTGCTACGAGCGCAGCGCGATTTCCGTTAAAATCCGTTGGTTTCCATGCAGGAACGGGGCACGGACGTGCCCCGTTTGTTTTTCCCGTGCGCAACATCCGCAACTTTTCCATCATCGCTCACATCGACCACGGCAAGTCCACCCTGGCGGACCGTCTCATCCAGCGCTGCGGCGGCCTGTCGGAGCGCGAGATGGAGGCACAGGTGCTGGACTCCATGGATCTGGAGAAGGAGCGCGGCATCACCATCAAGGCGCAGACGGCGGCTTTACATTACACGGCCAAGGACGGGCAGACCTATCAGCTCAATCTCATCGACACCCCGGGCCATGTGGATTTCTCCTACGAGGTGTCGCGTTCGCTCTCCGCGTGCGAGGGGGCGCTGCTGGTCGTGGACGCTTCCCAGGGTGTTGAGGCCCAGACCGTGGCCAACTGCTATACGGCGATCGAACTGGGTGTGGAAGTGGTGCCGGTGCTCAACAAGATCGATCTGCCGGCTGCCGACCCCGAACGGGTGATCCAGGAAATCGAGGACATCATCGGCATCGAGGCCATCGACGCCGTGCGCGCTTCGGCCAAGACCGGCGTGGGCATCGACGACATCCTGGAAGAGGTGGTGAAGAAGATTCCTGCGCCCAAGGGCGAGGAAAATGGTCCGCTGAAGGCACTCGTCATCGACTCCTGGTTCGACAACTATGTCGGCGTGGTGATGCTGGTGCGCGTGGTGGACGGTCGCCTGCGCCCCAAGGACAAGATCCGTCTGATGGCGACCGGCGCCCAGTACCTGACCGAGCAGGTCGGCGTGTTCACGCCGCGCTCGCGGCAGAAGGACAGTCTGGCGGCGGGCGAGGTGGGCTTCATCATTGCCGGCATCAAGGAGCTGGCGGCCGCCCAGGTAGGCGACACGGTGACGCTGGCCGACAAGCCCGCCGCGCAGCCCCTACCAGGCTTCAAGAAGGTGAAGCCGCAGGTATTCGCCGGCCTCTACCCAGTGGAGTCGCACGACTATGAAGGCCTGCGCGACGCGCTTATCAAGCTGCAGCTGAATGACGCCGCCCTGCAGTTCGAGCCCGAGGTGAGCCAGGCGCTGGGTTTCGGCTTCCGTTGCGGCTTTCTCGGCCTGCTGCACATGGACATCGTGCAGGAGCGCCTGGAGCGCGAATACGACATGGACCTCATCACCACGGCGCCGACCGTGGTGTACCAGGTGCTCATGGCGGACGGCACGCTGATCGAGGTGGAAAACCCCTCCAAGCTGCCGGAGCCGTCAAAAATCGCCGAAATCCGCGAGCCCATCATTACCGCCCACATGCTCATGCCGCAGGAATATCTCGGCGCCGTGATTCCCCTGTGCGAACAAAAGCGCGGCGTGCAGGTGGACATGAAATATGTCGGCCGCCAGGTCATGCTCACCTACGAAATGCCGATGAATGAAGTGGTGATGGACTTCTTCGACAAGCTCAAGTCCGTGTCGCGCGGTTATGCTTCCCTGGATTACGAGTTCAAGGAATTCCGCCCTGCCGACCTCATCAAGCTGGACATCCTGGTGAACGGCGAGCGCGTCGACGCCCTGTCCCTCATCGTGCACCGCGCCCAGGCGCAGTACCGCGGGCGCGAACTGGTGGCGAAGATGCGGGAACTTATTCCCCGCCAGATGTTCGATGTGGCGGTGCAGGCCGCCATCGGAGCGCACATCATCGCGCGCGAGACCGTGAAGGCCCTGCGCAAGAACGTGCTCGCCAAGTGCTACGGCGGCGACATCACACGCAAGAAGAAACTGCTGGAAAAACAGAAGGCCGGCAAGAAGCGCATGAAGCAGGTGGGAAATGTGGAAATCCCCCAGTCGGCGTTTCTCGCCATCCTCCAAGTGGGAGACAAATGAGCATGGATTTCGCCCTGATACTTTTTATCGCGCTCGTCATCACCGGGCTGGTATGGCTGCTGGACCTGCTGCTGTTCAGGCCCAAGCGCGCGGCCGTGGCCAAGGAACCGCTGCTGGTCGAGTACGCGCGCAGCTTCTTTCCGGTCATCCTGGTGGTGTTCCTGCTGCGTTCCTTCCTGGTGGAACCCTTCAAGATTCCCTCGGGATCGATGATGCCGACCTTGCTGGTGGGCGATTTCATCCTCACCAACAAGTTCATCTACGGCATCCGCCTGCCCATCATCAACAAGAAGATCTTCAATGTCGAAGAGCCCAAGCGCGGCGACGTCATGGTGTTCCGCTATCCCATGGACACCTCGGTGGACTACATCAAGCGCGTGGTGGGGCTGCCGGGTGACACGGTGCAGTACGTGGACAAAAAGCTCATCATCAACGGCAAGCCGGTGCAGTACGTGCCCGACGGCACCTTCGCGTACGATACGGGTGGCCTGAATTTCGTCACCGACAGCGTCTACAAGGAGCAGTTGGGCAGCCACGATCACCTGATGATGCTGCAGCCGGACACCAAGCCCATCTATCTTTCCCAGGTCTGGCCGGATTTCCACGACAAGCAGGATTGCTCTTACAATGCACAGGGCTTCACCTGCAAGGTGCCGCCTGGCCACTATTTCATGATGGGCGACAACCGCGACGGCAGCAATGACAGCCGCTACTGGGGCTTCGTGCCCGAGCGCAATATCGTCGGCAAGGCCTTCCTCATCTGGTTCAACCTGGATCATCTCAAACGCATCGGTACCCTCATCGACTAGGAGCTGGCATGCATAAACAACGTGGTCTGTCCCTCATCGGCATCCTCTTCTGGATCATCATCCTGGTGTTTGTCGCCATTCTGGGTTTCCGCCTCGTGCCGGCTTACACGGAGTATTTTTCGGTGGTCAAGGTGCTCAAGGAGATAGGGCAGGATCCCAATCTCAATTCCATGAGCAACGGCGATATTCGCGACAAGTTTTCTAAATTCGCCAATGTGGACTACATCACCAGCGTGAAGCCGGGCGATCTGGATATCAGCCACAGCAACGGCCAGACTGTGGTCAGCGCGCAGTACGAGTACCGCACCAAGCTGGTAGGCAACGTCAGCCTGGTGATCGATTTTTCGGCTTCCTCCAACGGCCAGCCGGTGGCGAGTCAGGCTTCGAGCAACGCGGATTCGGGTGACTGACAAAAACGAAGCGCGCCTGCAGCAGGCGCTGGGCTATGGGTTTGCCGACGCCGGCCTGCTGCGCCAGGCGCTCACCCACCGCAGCTATGGCAGCCCGCACAACGAA
>JAJXXS010000356.1 GCA_021780975.1 Pseudomonadota bacterium | reverse complement strand
CCCTGGGCTTCGGCTATGTGCTGTTTCCCGTGCTGGTGAACGCTGCCATCCTGATCGCGGTGGCAGTGGTGTTCAACAAGACCCTGCGCGCGAAGCAGGAAGCCCATGTCGCCGAAGTCGAGTCGCACCTGCATCTGCCGGAAAAATACCTCATCCGCCATAGCGACCTGGTCTACGCGCTTTCGGAAATCCAGTCCTACATCGACGTCAGCGAAGAAGACCTGATGCACATCTACAGCCTGGCGGTGCAACACGCCCACCCCGGTGAAATCGCCAAGGCTTGAATAAAGTCCCGCAAACGCGGCGCGTGCATGCGCAAATACAGATGGCGGGACCCCGCACTTTGGCGGGCTTCCCTGATGGGGCGAGAGGATGGGGCGAGAGGCTCCTAGGACAGATCGAACGGCAAACGGCGCAGCCGCCTGCCGGTCAGGCGCGCAATGGCGTTGGCGTAGGCCGGCGCCAGCGGCGGCAATCCTGGCTCCCCCATGCCCATGGGCGGATCGGCCGAGGGCACGATGTGCACGTCGATCTCCGGCATGACGTTCATGCGCGCGATGGCGTAGGTGTCGAAATTGTCCTGCTGCACCACGCCATCCTTGAGGGTGATGGCATTGCCGGGCAGCGTCGTGGACAAGGCCATGAGCGCCGCCCCTTCTATCTGCGCGCGCACGGTGAGCGGATTGACCGCCAGATTGCAGTGCACCCCGGCGGTCGCCCGCAGCAGGCGCGGCTGGCCGTTCTCCAGCGCCGCTTCGACCACATAGGCCACCACCGAGCCGAAGGCCTCGTGCACCGCCACGCCCCAGGCGTGGTTCTTCGGCAGCGTGCGCCGGCCGTAGCCCGACTGGCTCACCGCCAGATCGAGCGCGGCCGCATGGCGCGGATGACGACCCTGCATGAGCTGCTTGCGGTAGGCCACCGTATCGATGCCGGACTGCTGGGCGAGTTCGTCGACGAGCGTCTCCATCACGTAGGCGGTGTGGGTGTTGCCCACCGACCGCCACCACAACACGGGCACGTTGACCTCGGGCTGGTGCACCTCCAGATGCATGGGCAGGCGGTAGGGTGTGTCGACGATGCCTTCCACCACGAGATGGTCGATGCCACCCTTCATGAGGAACGGGGCCATCGACGTGCCGGCGACGATGGATTGGCCCACCACCGTGTGCTTCCAGCCGAGAATGCGGCCGGAGCCATTGAAGCCGATGTCCACGCGGTGCAGGTAGGCCGAGCGGTAGTAGCCGCCATGCAGGTCGTCTTCGCGCGTCCACATGACCTTGATGGGCTCGACGTGGCCGGCTTGGCGCCACCCCTTGGCCACCCAGGCGGCCTCGACCATGTAGTCGGAGGTGGGCACCGCGCGCCGCCCGAAGCCGCCGCCCGCCATCTGCGTATGAATGACGACCTGCTCGGGCTTCAGGCCCAGCACCTTGGCCACCGCGAGCTGATCCATGGTCTGGAACTGCGTGCCGACCCAGATTTCGCAGCGC
Organism: Pseudomonadota bacterium; assembly: GCA_021780975.1. Lineage (GTDB taxonomy): Bacteria > Pseudomonadota > Gammaproteobacteria > Burkholderiales > Thiobacillaceae > JAJXXS01. Next base: position 14,628 of record JAJXXS010000356.1, on the reverse strand, counting down.
TCGCCGCTGTAGTGCAGCGTGCAGTTGAGCACTTCCATGGGAGCGTGCGCCAGATAGGGAAACTCGTACTCGGCATGCAGGCGGTGCGCAGCCTGGCCGAGCGCGGATACGTCATCGGCGCGCGCCACCAGGCCAGGTGTGCCGGCCAACTCGCGATAATGCGCGAGCTGGCGGGCGGAATCCACCTTCTCCACCCCGGACGTGTCCCACTCGACCTGCAATGCCCGCCGCCCCTGCTGCGCCGGCCAGAAGCCCTCCGCCACCACGGCCAAGCCGCTCGCGCCGCGATCCAGTTGCACCGGGAAGACGTCCGCCACACCCACCACCCGGCGCGCCGCGGCAGCGTCCCAGCGCCCCAGGCGGGCGCCGAACACCGGCGGCTTGGCGAGCAGCACGGTCTTCATGCCCGGCAGATGCACGTCCAGCCCATACTGCTCGCGGCCGCTCACCTTGGCGGGCGAATCGAGGCGGCGGGTAGGCTTGCCGATGAGCGTAAAGTCCGCAGGCACCTTCAAGGCCACCTGATCGGGCACCGCCTCCTGCATGGCGGCCGCGGCCAGTTCGCCGTAAGGCGCACGCTGTCCGTCCGGCCCCAACACCTGGCTGTCCTGCGTCCGGCAGGATGCGGGGCTTACCCCCCAGCGCCGCGCCGCGGCGGCGACAAACATGGCGCGCGCCCGCGCCCCCAGGTCGCGGTACTGCAGCCAGGAGTTCTTCACCGACATCGAGCCGCCGGTCATCTGCATGCCCATGTAGGGATCCTTGTAGGCGTTGCCCGCCGGCGCCAGCTGCGGCTCGACGTGCGCCCAGTCGGCGTCGAATTCCTCGGCCAGCAGCATGGGTAGGGCCGTGTAGACGCCCTGACCGAATTCCAGGCGATTGACCTGGATGACGACGCCGCCATCCGTGCGCACGGCAATGAACGCATCCGGCATCTCGTTCGGCTTCAGTGCCTGGCCGCCGCCCGCCGCATGGGCGACCTGCGGCAGCGTGAACAGGCCCAGGGCAAAGGCGGAACCCGCGGACAGCTTGAGGAACTCGCGCCGGCTCAAGGCCGCGCCACCGTTGTTTGGCTCGTCCTCGCCAGGCAGCGCGTGATGCGCCAGGCGCTGCATCAGGGCTTCATATCGCATGCTGTCGCCTCCCGGGGTTACGCGGCGAGTTCGGCCGCAGCGGCTTGAATCGCCGCCTTGATGCGCTGATAGGTGCCGCAGCGGCAGAGGTTGCCGGACATGGCGCCGACGATGTCGGCCTCGCTGGGATGCGGATGGGCCTTCAGCAGGCTCACCGCGCTCATGATCTGGCCGCTCTGGCAGTAGCCGCACTGCACCACGTCGTGCTCGATCCAGGCCTTCTGCACGGCGCGGCCGATCATGTCATCCTGCATGGCCTCGATGGTCTGCACCTTTTTCCCGGCCACGGCCGACAGCGGCGTGACGCAGCTGCGGATCGCCGCGCCGTCCAGGTGTACGGTGCAGGCGCCGCACAGCGCCTCGCCGCAGCCGAATTTGGTGCCCGTCATGGCCAGGTGGTCGCGCAGCGCCCACAAAAGCGGGGTGGAAGGGTCCACGGCCAGGGCCACGGCGCGGCCGTTGAGCTGGAATTCGATCATGGAAGACCTCGATGTCCGGAAAGCTGCGGAGATAGCCCGCGTTGCCGATGTCGGCCGGGGGTGCGAGACATAAGTAAAGCTAGTTTTTTTGCGCGGCGATTGCAAGCCCGCCAGCACACGCTCAATAAAAAGCATGGCTTACCAGCGCAGACAGAAGTCGCTAGACTTAAAACCGTTGCACAAATTACGTCCTTTTTCATGCACGCCGCCGCCCCCCGCATCCAGCCCTACGACACTTTCGCCATGACGCCCGACGAACTCAAGGCGCTGCAGGCGGAGACCGCGCAGACCCTGGGCCTGCCCGGCCGCCAATTCCGCGATGACATGGGGCCTGGGCTGTACGGTCCGGAGCTCATGGTCATCCCCCCGGGGCTGTTCGAGATCGGCGCGCCGCCCGAGGAAATGCGCCTGAACGACCAGCCGCGGCGCGGCGCCTTCGTCAGCGTGCCCTTCGCCCTCGGCCGCCATGTCGTCACCACGGAGGAATTCGAGGTGTACGCCCGGGCCACCGGCTGGACGCCGCGGCGCGAACTGGTGTGGCTGTCGGGACGCTACCCCGTCATCAACGTACGCAAGGACGAGGCCGAGGCCTACTGCGCCTGGCTGTCGCAGCACACCGGCCAGCGCTATCGCCTGCCCACGGAAGAGGAATGGGAGTTCGCCTGCCGCGCCGGCACCGCCACAGCCTATTTCTTCGGCGACCGCATCAACCCCGATCTCGTGCATTACAACGGCAGCACCAGCTTCAACGCGCGCGGCGGCAAAAGCCCGGGCCTGCTGTCGCGCTGCTTCTTCAACTGCCGCGCCACCGAGGTGGGCAGCCTGCCGCCCAACCTGTGGGGCCTGCACGAAATGCATGGCAACGTATGGGAGTTCACCACCACGCCCTGGGTATGGGGACGCATCCCCCACTATCCGGTCAGCAAGAAAGCCGTGGTGAGCAAGGGCGGCTCCTGGTTCGACCCGCCGGAATCGGCCCGCTCGGCCGCGCGCCGTCCGCGCCTGCTCGACGAACTGGACCTCAACCTCGGCTTTCGCGTGGTACGCGAAATCGCCTGACGCGCTCGGGCGCCACGGACGCGCGGCTGCGCGCATATAAGCAATTCCTGACCGCAGCGCGCGCACGTGCATGCTATACCGGTAGCAACTCATTGCCGCTCTCAGGAGACTGGCATGGACGCGAAAGCAAATTTCCCCAATCAGGTCGAGCTGTTCGATGCCAACGGCTTTCTGCTAGATGGGGACCGATGGAACGAGACCCTGGCGCGCGAGGTCGCCGCGCTCGACGGCCTCGGACCGCTCACCCCCCATCACTGGAAAGTCATCCAGGTGCTGCGCGCCCACTGGCGTGACTGCCAATCGCTGCCCGCCCTGTCGCACATATGCCATCTCGCCGGACTGCCAGGCGACTGTGTAAACGAACTGTTTCGCGGCGCCCGCCATGCGTGGCGCATCGCGGGCCTGCCCGATCCCGGCAGCGAAGCCCGCGCCTACCTCAGCTAAGGAGTTATGCGATGGACATCCTCACCAGCATCAACAAGGAAACCAGCAACGCCATCCCCGGGAAATATCTCTGCGAGTTGCCGGAATGGGATGAAGACCGCGGCCGCGAACTGGCACGGCAGGAAGGCATCACCCTCACGCCCGACCATTGGGAAGTGATCCATTTTCTGCGCGAGCATTACGACCGGGAGGGCAATGTCTGCACCGGCACCGCCATGCTGCGCGCCCTGGAAGACCGCTTCGAGCCGCAGGGCGGCGGCAAATGGCTGTACACCCTGTTCCCCGGCGGCCCCGTGCATCAGGCCTCGAAGATCGCCGGCCTGCCGGAGCGGCCGTTCAGTGCCGACCGTTCCTTCGGCAGCGTGACCTGAACGCGTGCACGCTGACGCCACCCGCCCTTTCCTGCCGACTGCGGCGGCCTTCACTCCACGCCCACGAAGGCCACCAGACGGTGCTCGCCGCCGGGCGCCACGCTGACGCTGTCGGGGCCGGCGTTGGTGGTTTCCACGCACAGCATGTCGCGATACTCGCCGGCCGCCATGTCGGCAAAACCCTTCTCCTTCTCCGTCCACGGGTTCCACACCACCGTGGAGCGGCTGCCGGATTTGGCGATGCGGATCTTGCGGCCCAGGGCCGCGTCGTCGATGATGCAGTCGGCAGTCGTGCCGATATACACCCGGTCGGTCTCGCCGCCGAACTGCACCGCCCCGGCCTGGCGCGATTCGCCCGTGCCCTGCACCTTGTCCAGATAGACCGTGTCCTCCAGCCCCAGAACGCGGGTCCTGCCGATGTCGCCGACGCGGAAGTAGGTATGCAGGCCATCGGTGATGGTGAACGCTTCCGCCCCGGTGTTGCGGGTGACGAGTTCCATCTTGAGGGCGGCCCCCACGCTCACCACCAACTCTACGTCGAAGGCGTGGTTCCATAGCGCGCGGGTGGACTCGTCATCGGTCAGGCCCAGGCGGATGAACACGGTGTCGGCCGGTCCCACCCCGGTTTCCCTGACCTGCCACAGTCGTGTGCGCACGAAACCGTGCGCGGGCTTGCCGTCCGCGCCGGCGCCGAACCAGGGCCAGCACACCGGCACCCCGCCGCGCACGCCCTTGCCGGGCTGGTACACCGCGGCGCGGCTCACCCAGATGACGGGCTGCTGCCCCGCCGGCGCCCACTCCAGCACCTGGGCGCCGTTCACGGCGATGCGCGCAGTCGCCTGCGGCAGGGTGACCTCCGCCACCGGCAAGCCCGGCGCGGCATCGACAAAGCGCAACTTGCCGGCAATGGCATGCTGCTGGTTGAGTTGCTGGGTGAGGTTTTCCATTGCGCGCTCCATGCGAAAGTGAGGAATACCGGCATCTATGAATTCGCCGCCGACGGCATGAAACCCCAGTCGGCGATAAAAATCCAGTGCCGCGGTCTGCGCATTGAGGAACGCATGCCCATATCCGCGCGCGCGGCAGGCGGACAGCACCTCCCGCAAGAGCGCGCTGCCGACGCCGCGCCCGCGCCAGGGCGACAGCACCGCCATGCGGCCGACGTGCCCGTCGCCCAGCAGGCGCGCGCAGCCCACCACCACACCGTCCGCGCATGCCAGGAAATGCGCCGCCCCGGCATCGAGCCCATCCCATTCCAGTTCCTCCGGCACGCCCTGCTCCACCACGAACACCTGGCGGCGCAAGGCCGTCAGCGCGGCGGCGTCCTCCCCCCACTGCGCGACGCGGATTTCCACTGCTGCTGCGTTCACTTGCATCCTTCAGGCTTCGACATGGCGCGTGATGATTGCGCGCCGCGGAGCGTTTGTCATCCCTCCGCCTTGGTGCCATGATGCGCCGTCATTCACAAATTCCCGCGCGCAACGGCCATGGATGCCAGCAAAGCCTTCATGCAGTCCCTCATCGACGCCCACGACAACCCTTTCGTGGTGATCGACGGCGACTACCGCATCCGCGCCGCCAACCGCGCCTACCGCGAAGCCTACGGCGTGCGCGAGGAAGACATCGTGGGCCGCAAATGCCACGAGGTCTCGCACCACTCGGTGGTGCCCTGCCATGTCAACGGCGAGGACTGCCCGCACCGCCATGTGTTCGGCCGCAGTGAGCCCTATCAGACCCTGCACGTGCATTACGACCGCGACAACCGTCCCGAGCACGTGCGCCTCAAGGGCCTGCCGCTGGTCGGCCCGCAGGGCGAGGCGCTGCTCGGCGAGTCGATCTTTCCGCTCGGCGCCGCCCCTGAAATCGACTGCAACCAGATGCGCATGATAGGCCGCGCGCCGGCCTTCCTGCAGACCATCAACGAGCTCAGCCGCGCCGCCAGAAGCGACGCTGCGGTGCTGTTGTTCGGCGAATCGGGCACCGGCAAGGAACTGGCGGCGCATTTCATCCATGGCGAGTCGGCGCGCCACAACCGGCCCTTCCACACCCTGGACTGCACCGCCATCCCCGAAGCGCTGTTCGAAAGCGAATTGTTCGGCCACGAGCGCGGCGCCTTCACCGGCTGTGTCGGGCGCAAGCGCGGCCTGTTCGAGCTGGCCCACGGCGGCACCCTGTTCCTCGACGAGATCGGCGAGATTCCGCTCGCCCTGCAGGCCAAGCTGCTGCGCGTGCTGGAGGCCGGCGAGTTCCGCCGCGTGGGAGGCACCGAAACGCTCAAGGCCGACGTGCGCGTCGTCAGCGCCACCAACCGCAACCTGGCGCAGATGGCCGAGACCGGCGGCTTCCGCCGCGACCTCTACTACCGCATCTCAGTCATCGACATCACCCTGCCGCCGCTGCGCGAGCGCCGCGTGGACATCCCCATCCTTGCCGAAACCCTGCTCGCGCGCATGCGCGGCCCCTATCCCTGCCGCCTCTCCCCCGATGCCCTCGCCCAGCTCGTCGCCTACGACTACCCCGGCAACATCCGCGAGTTGCGCAACCTGCTCACGCGCGCCGCCGCGCTGTGCAGCGGAGGCATCATCCAGTCCGAGCACCTGCAGCTGGGCGCGCCGGCCGGCAGCCAGCGGGCAGGCAAACAAAGCGGTCTGGACGAAAAGTCCCGCATCGAAGACCTGCTCGCAAGCCACCACGGCCATCGCCGCCGCGTGGCTGAGGCGCTGGGCATCAGCGAACGCACGCTTTATCGCAAGCTGGCGCGCTATGGGCTGGGTCAGCCGGAATGAAAAGACCTCGCGCCGCAGCGTAAGGAATTTGAGGTGTCGAACTCAGGCCGTTGGGTTTATAGTTGGCCTTACGTCTGTTTGACTGCCAGCCATGGAGGACAAGACCATGAAACGACCCGCCCCGACCACCCCCGCGGAACCCCTCGACACCTCGACCATCATAGAGCGCCCGGACGGTTTCTATTGGCGTGACCAGGAGACCAACGAGGAATTCGGCCCCTTCCCCACCCTAGCGGACGCCATCGCCGATCGGGACACGCCAGTGGAGGACACGATCTTCGAGCCTGGCGAGACGGTGGAGGAAGCCGAACAGGAACTGGGCATCTCCGAGTGGGTGGACCCCGACACCGGCCAGCCGGCCGAGGACACCCTGCACCGCTACAACGACTGAACCAAGGGCTTACTTTCCCCAGCAATCCTGACTTGAACCGCTGTTGCCAGTGTTGCCCTGAATTCCTACATTGTTGAGCGTGAACGTCCCACACTCGGTATCCTGGGCCTGATCTCCTGCGGGCACCGCCTGGAGGAAGTAGCTGGTGCCGTTGGCGCTCACAATTTTCACATCGTAATAGTCTTGCGTGCTGCTAGGCACCGGCATCGTTGCGCCGCTCGGGTAGCCCAGAGTGGACAGAGACGTCGTGTAGGTGTTGTTGGTCGTGAAATAACGCTCCTCATGACCCGCCACATCAAGCAGCGCTGTCTTGGCCGAAGTGCGCCGGGATTCCCTCACATGATTCAGATAGGACGGATAGGCTATTACGGCCAATATGCCGATGATGGCCACGACGATCATCAACTCGATGAGGGTAAAGCCCCTCGCCAACCTAGGTGTCCTCACTTTATGCATGATCTCTGGCCCTTTACCGTAGCTCTATCCACGTCACGCGGCTTCCAGCACCAGCGGGCGTAGGATTAACCTTTGTGATCTTGATCTGCGGCGTCCCCGCAACTTTAGTCACTAGCTGCGATTGGCCGTTGATCGTGACCACGCTCGGCGAACCCACCGCATTGGTAAACACCCCCATCACCGACTGCCCATTGATAGTGCTGAAATTGCCGCTGCTGTCGGGGAAGAATGACTGGGGCAGCGCTCCGCCATTGGCCGGGCTGAAAGCCATTTGCCAGCCCCCTGGCGGGGACGCCGGATAGCAGGTCAGTCCTTGGGTATTGCTGGCCGGTATCGTGGTGTTGACCTGGAATGCGCCATCGATAACGATGGGGTTATAGATGACCGTCTCGGCGGTTGCCGGCAGATCCACGTAAAACCCGTACTGCGTGTTGTTGCTGGCGCAAGTGGTAGTGCCTGCCCAGCATACGGACTGACTGGATAAGGTACGGTAGTACGCTGTAGAGGCATTGGCAGTGACCACGTTGCCCGAGCTATCGTAGGTGGTCACCGTTTGCTGCTGCAGGTCGGAGCGCGTCACCATACTGGAGGGAGATCCGGCCGCATATTGGACCGTGGCGTTGGCATTCGAATCCCACGCGCTCATGTCCCAATCCCAGATACCGTAGACGCTTTGCACACCATTGGCCGTGTTGTTGGGCAGGAGGTCGGACGTTTCGATGTCTTTGCCGGTGCCGAACATGACCATGACGCGCGGCAGCCCCAACTGCGAGGGAACGCTCACGACCTGCACCTGCGTGGTGATCGGTTGCAGCGTGCCTGATGAATTGGAGGCCGTGAACAGCGGACTCGGGGCCGCGGTGCTTCCCGTGAACTTGGAGACATGCCAGTTCGCCGGGTTGCTGCTGGTCACATCAAACCGCCAGACGTTGCCGAAGAGGTCGCCGGCGTACAGATAGTCCACCACATGGTCGGAATCAAGATCGGCGGAAGTTACGTAATCGATGCCATTGGGCGTCTGTGCATTGGTGGCGAGTTCATATACGCTCCAATTACCGGACGTATGGTCGATGTCGGCGATGAAAATCACCGCCTTGCCGTTGGCACTGTTGTAGCCATTACCGAAGATGACCGCCCAATTCCCGTCATGCATGCGCCTGATGATCGGGGTGCCATAGGTATTTCCCAGATCCTGACCGCAATTGGTGTTGTTGACACAGGTCAGCGTGGCAGGGTTGATTTCCTTGATCACGGATCCCGTGCCAAAGTTGGACGGGTCGGTGATGTTCAAGGCGTAGAGGGCCTGCCCTCCGGCGCCCAGGCCGCCTACCAGCCAGGTATGCCAGGCACCGCCGTAATAGAGATCCCCCGTCCCCGGCGTGGCATCGACGAAGAAGTGATGCGTATAGGCGGGGTCGGTAAAATTGTAATTGATATTCGGATCGGTGCTGGAATTGTTGCCGATCTGGGTCAACACGGCCGCGGGCATGTAGGCTATCGCCTCCTGGGTGCTGCTGTTGCCCGTCGCTGCGCTTCCCGAACCCGCGGTAAAACCATGCAGCATGCCATCGTTGCTCCCGGCGTACACCACATTGGTGCGGCTGGCCTCCGCTGTCTGGAATGCGCCATAGCTATTCGACGTCGCGTTCTCCGCCATGGTGGCAGTCGGATAGAGCAGATCGGTCCAGTTGGTCGGGTAGTTGTTCGCTGGCTGCCCGACATACACCGGGTTGGAATTCACGATATCGCCCAATATGCTGGTACGGTTGCGGAAGGGCCCGCCGTTGCTTTGCTCCTTGGTCTGGGTGCCGGCCAAGTAGTTCACGACGTCAGTACCGGTCAGGGAGCCCTTGATCGGGTCCGCGCTCACGGCGGCCTGCTCGGCGGAGCTCAGGTTCGAGTAGGACAGGGTAACGCCTGCCGTGCCGTTCCAGGTCAACAGGGTGCGGCTCGATTGCTTGGTCACCGAACTGCCCGTGGCAGCGCACGCACCCCCCATCAGTACGCAGGAAGCGGACCAGGTCGGCGTGCTCGCGGCCGTAGCCGTCCCGTTGGCCCCTATCGTGATGCCATAGGCTTGCAGATCACCCCACCAGTTTTGGGGATAGAACTGAGTGAGGTAGATCTGGGTGCTCGACTGCACCTGGCCTCCAGGCACCGTGCTGACACTCACCGAGTTGGTGGTCTGCGGCGTCTGCGCCAGGTTCAGCACGCTGGTGCCGCTGCCGACCGTCATGCTCGTCGCCGCCGTATCGTTGCTGGGGTCAGCGTCGGTGAATCCTGTGGGGGCTGTGAGCGAAGCGCTGTCCGAGATCGTGGTTCCGGACGAAGTCTGACCCTGTATGGTGAAAGTCGCCGTACCCACCAGCCCCAGCGAGAAATTCACGCCACTGGGCGCCCCCGTGCCGCTGGCCGGGCAGCTGGATCCCACACTCGCGGTGCATGACCACACGACGTTGATCAAGCCGGACACGCTGGCGCTGAAAGCCGCGTTGGTGGCCTCGGCCGATCCCAGGTTGGTAACCGTCACCATGAACGTACCCGTATTACCGAAAGCCGACGCCACGTTCTGGGTGATGCCCAGATCCGGCATGCCCTCGGTGAAGAATACGTCCTGGATTTCGTGGGTATTCTCGGCGCCGCCAGTTGATCCCAGGAAACCAAACTTCACTGTGGGTGGCAGAGGATTCCAGGTGGTGGGTTGCGAGAACTTCACCGTCGCCCCTTTGTTAACACCGTTGTAGCTGGCAGGCGTCTTTGTGTAGGGCTGGGAATATCCCGTGGGAAAGGTGGGCGAGGTGAAGGCATAAGGAGCGCTCAGCAGCTGCGTAAACGCGCTGGCAGCAGGAAGGGTTCCGTTGGCGCCTTGGGCAGTGGCCCAGTCGAGATCGACCTGATACCCGCTGCTGGCGCTGGCGTCTGGGTAAACTCTCAACTGCACGCGACGATAGAAGCTGGATGCCAATGGCCGCGTCGTGGAGGTGGAATATGTTGAAGCCGGCAAATTGTGATTATCGGCAAGCCAGGCGTAGCCCTGATAGCCATTCCCTGGCCCGCGCAATCCGACCGCCGGATAATAGGGAGACGTGTGGCCACCATTCGTCTCACCCCCGTTGTAGCACCGATCTGCTGCATTCGCGAAGTTGCCCCAGTCGTCAAGGCTAATGCCCAGGACCCCGTTACTCAGACCGGGGGCTGTCGAATACCCGTTATACCCTTGCGCACAATAACCCTGGGCGCCGCCAACGTTGCCTAGCACAAACTGCGAAGGCGTGGTCGAGCCATCAAACAGGAACATGCCGATACCGTCAGCACCCCCATTCTGTGGGTTCCACGTCGTATAGGTGAACTGTACTTGGATGCCCAAGGAGCCGACATTGATTGGAAGGTTGTAATAGGTCGATCCGGCCTCATTACCGTTGCTGTCGGTTAGCCTTAGCCACCCATCTCCAGGCGTATCCACGCCCTGTGCCGCCGTGAGCATGGAATTAGCGTTCGTGGCCGCCGAATACGTGCTCTTGGTCCAGTTCATCACCCAGCCGGCCGCACCGGTGCCCCTGAAGCACTGGGTCACGGGCAGGAAACCGGCTCCTGCCCATGCGCCAGTGCTCAGCCCCAGGGTGCTGCAGGCAAGCGCGATCGCCAGCCCGATCGCGCGCGATCGGCCCCGCGTCGCGTGAGTTGGATAGGGGATGTGTTTCTTCTTGCTGGTCATTTGCTCACCCCTTTCAAGGTCCGGTCAGGCTTGTCCCGCTGCCGCTGGGAACTTGATACATGCTTTGCAGGACGGCGACGGCATTGGAGTTTCCGCCGTAGCCGAGCGCCGTGATTCGATACATCAGTCCGTTGGGGTAAGTCCCCAGGTACTGGATGTAGTACCTGGGGTTCGCGTAGTAGTTGTTGGCGCCACCATTCGAGTTCGTCTGCATGCCGCCGGGAGTGTAGTTGACCCCAAACGCCCAGGGCAGAGTAGTGAGGTAACTGCCCGGTGGAGCATTGCTGCAGACCACCGGTTGATTCACCGTGGCGCTGGCACTGCACGTGCTCCCAGTGGACGCGTTGCCCTTCGCCAACCAAAACTCCGCGTAGTTGATCGCCGCCTGGGCAGCATCGATCGCGCGGGATTTTTCACGCATATTGCCGGCCATCAGTTCCTGCAAGCCGAAGCTGCGGAACATGCTCAGTGCCAGGATGGTCAGCACCACCATGATCAAGAGGCTGGCGATCAGCACAAACCCTTTCTGTTTAACGCCGCCCGAAACATGCGGCTCGACAAGCGAGGCGGCTGGTACGAGTAGGAAAGCGGAACTCTTCATAGCCGGTTCATCAAGGGAATGGTGAGGGAGAACGGCTGCAGCGCATTGGTCTGCCCCTGCACCGGATTGATGAAGGTCAGGCGCACGAGCACCGATTTGACGTTGCTCCAGCTATAAGCGCCCATGCTGCTGGCGTTCACGTAAATCGCCGGAAAGCCGGAGCCGGTGTCCACACCGTAGAGAATCTGCATGCTCTGCACGCCTGTCACCAGCGGCTGGGGGCCGTTGCCGATGTCGCATTCCAACGTATGGGTCGTCGTATCGAGCGAGAAGGTATTGGTCCAAACGACGTTGGCGGCGCCGGTGTTGCTGCCCCCATTGCAGTTCATGATGCCGTCGCCAGGGGCCGTCGCGTAGCGAACGGTGATGGTGTCCCCACTGCCATTGCCGGTGCCGCTGACTATCTGATTGGCGCCAAACACCTGCACGGCGGTCTGCGCCTGCGGGTTGGGGAAATAGCCCGCAATCTTGATCACGTTGCTCAGCATGATGGCCGCCATCCGCTCGTTGTCCTGCAAGTTGGCCAATCCCTGCTGGGCAGTGTAGGTCTGGCGTGTGGTGTAAAAAATGGAGAACAGGCCGACCAGCAGAAACAGGCCAATGGCCATAGCCACCAGGATCTCGACCAAACTGATGCCGCGTTGGCGCTGCATATTGCTCATGGCTGCACCACCATCGAATAGGATTGCGTGGCGCTGAGATTGGAGACGCCAACTGACGCCGCGGAGCTGTTGACGGCCACCGTCTTTTCCAGCCACGTCACGTTGATCGTGCAAGTGATTGGAATATTGGCGCTGGACGTGCATGTCACACTTCCGCCGCCTTGAGGTAGAAGATTCGACAGAGAGGTTGTCCATTGATTGAGGTCATAGGCCGCCATCTGCGCTGCCGTGCAGGCGCCCACCGAGCAATCCTGCGTCTGGCTTAGCGTCTGGTTGGTGATGGTGGTGTTGAGGGGCGGACTGGCCGACCAGTAGGCGCTGTTGGCCTGCATGGCCCCGGCCAGGCTGGAGGCCTCTATGGCGGCCAGGCTTTGCACGCGCGCCACGCTGGTGCTGTTGATCGCCAAGGCCTGAATTCCGGCGATGCCCAGGAGGCCGACGGCAATGACGATCAGGGCGACCAGCACCTCCAACAGGGTGAAGCCACACTGCGTTCGAATTTTCATGGGCAGGCTCCCTGGGAGTTGAGCGTCAGCTCACCCACTGGAGACACCACTACGCACTTGCGCCAAGTCTGTGTGTTGGCCTGATCGTGCAAGGTGAGCGTGCCAGAATTCGCAGTGAAGCCGTAGCGGTTGTATGCGATGCTGCTCAGGGTGTTGCCGCTTGAGGCAAGCGTATCGGTTCCGCCAAAGGCCTGCTGCACTTTGAGGACGTTGTTGTTGCTATCCACCACAATCCATCCATTTGACCAGGTGCCCGATCCGGAACAGGAGGTGCCGTTGCTTGACGCGCATACAGTAACGTTTTGCCCTTGTTTGACCGCCTCCGCCCGCGCGTATTGCAAATTGCCCACCAGCCCATTGATTTCGCCAGACATTCGGTTGGCCGTGGTCACGCTCTGGTAGGACGGCACCCCAATGGCCAGCAAGATCGCAATCAATGCGATCGTTACCAGCAACTCGACCAAGGTGAATCCGGCGGCCATACGGCTCATGTTTGTTCCTCTACCTGCACACCTGCACCCTAACCGCCCGGTTTGTCGAGCGCCAGCGCCTTCCGACCGGTGGCGGCTATGCGCGGACGACTGGCCCGGGTATGGGCAGACTGCAGGGATTAACGGCGCTGCAAGGGCGGTCTTGAGGGCGCTCAGCTGCGCCGCCAGGTGGTGCCCTGGGGGCCATCTTCGAGCAGGATGCCCTCGGCCTTGAGGGCGTCGCGGATGCGGTCGGCTTCGGCCCAGTTCCTGGCCTGCTTGGCGGCCTGTCGTGCTGAAATCAGCGCCTCGATGCGCGCGCTGTCGGCATCGGCCCCACCCTGGAGGAATTCCTGCGGCGGGCGCTGCAAGAGGCCTAGGATGCCGCCCAGCGCCTTGAGCTGACCGGCCAGCCTGGGACTGGCCGCCTTGTTGGCGGCGTGGGCCAGGTCGAACAACACGGCAACCGCCTCGGCGGTGTTGAAATCGTCGTCCATGGCAGCCTTGAAGCGCTGCGCATGGGATTCCTCCCAGTCCACTCCTGCGCCGTCGGGCGCGACGTTGGCCAGCGTGGTGTAGAGACGCGTGAGCGCGCCCTTGGCGTCTTCGAGGTGGGCGTCGGAATAGTTGAGCGGGCTGCGGTAGTGGGCGCGCGCGATGAAGAAGCGCACCACCTCGGCATCGTACTTCTCCAGCACCTCGCGGATGGTGAAGAAGTTGCCCAGAGACTTGGACATCTTCTCGTTGTCCACGCGCACGAAGCCGTTGTGCATCCAGTAATTGACGAAGGTGCAGCCGTGCGCGCCTTCGGATTGCGCGATCTCGTTTTCGTGATGCGGAAACTGAAGATCCTGGCCGCCGCCATGGATGTCGAAGTGCCGCCCCAGCAGCTGCTCGCTCATGGCCGAGCATTCGATGTGCCAGCCCGGCCGCCCGGCGCCCCAGACCGCGGGCCACGCCGGCTCGCCGGGCTTGGCCGCCTTCCACAACACGAAATCCATGGGGTCGCGCTTGTGCGGATCGACTTCCACCCGCTCGCCGGCGCGCAGCTCGTCCAGGCTTTTGCCGGATAATTTTCCGTACGATGGGAACAGGCGCACGGCGTAGTAGACGTCGCCGTTGTCCGCAGGATAGGCCAGGCCCTTGTCGATGAGGCTCTGGATCATGGCCTGCATCTGCGCCACGTATTCGGTCGCGCGCGGTTCGTGGTCGGGGCCCAGCACGCCCAGGCGCGCCTCGTCCTCGTGCATGGCGGCGATGAAGCGGGCGGTCAGCTCGGCCGGGGTCTCGCCGTTCTGCGCGGCGCGCTGGATGATCTTGTCGTCGACGTCGGTGATGTTGCGCACGTAGTCGACCTGGTAGCCCTGCGCGCGCAGCCAGCGCACCACTAGGTCGAAGGCCACGAAGACGCGCGCGTGGCCGAGGTGACAGTAGTCGTACACCGTCATGCCGCACACGTAGAGGCGCACGCGGCCGGGCTCGATGGGGACGAATTCTTCCTTGCGGCGGGTGAGGCTGTTGTAGAGGGTCTGCATGGCAAACGGGCCGGGAGCGC
>JAJXXS010000038.1 GCA_021780975.1 Pseudomonadota bacterium | reverse complement strand
CCGAGGCGCTCTACCTTAGTGCCCTGGAGCGCACGCGCGACCTCGCCGTGCGCGCCCGCTCGCAGGCACGCGAGGCCTACGTGCGGCTGCGCACCGCCTACGACGTCGCCGCGCAATACCGCCAGGTGATCGTGCCGCTGCGCCAGCGGATCGGCGCCGAGAACCAGTTGCGCTACAACGGCATGCTGATCAGCGTGTTCGAACTACTGAGCGACGCGCGCGCCCAGATCCTGGCCGTGAACGGCGCCATCCGCGCCCAGCGCGACTACTGGGATGCCGAGGCCGATCTGCAGAACGCGCTGTCTGGAGCCGCGCCGCGCTTCACCGCCCTGGACGTCGCCCGCCCCGTGGGCGACGCCGCCACCCATTGAGGAGAATTGCATGAATCGTCGTCAATTCTGCAGCCAGGCCAGCATCGGTCTGGTCGGCGCCGGCCTGGTGCGGCGCGCCGCGGCCGCGGCGCTGCCGGAAGCTGCCAGCAGCGCCTCCGCCGTCACCCAGGTGCCGCCAGCTCCCGGCAGCGGCCGGCCCTTCCATCCCGTCGTCACCCTCAACGGCTGGAGCCTGCCCTGGCGCATGAAGAACGGCGTCAAGGAATTCCACCTGGTGGCCGAGCCCGTGGTGCGCGAAATCGCTCCCGGCATGGTCGCCCATCTGTGGGGCTACAACGGCCAGAGCCCGGGCCCCACCATCGAGGTGGTGGAAGGCGACCGCGTGCGCCTGTTCGTCACCAACCGGCTGCCCGAAGCCACCACCATCCACTGGCACGGCCAGATCCTGCCCAACGGCATGGACGGCGTGGGCGGCCTCACCCAGCCGCGCATCGCGCCGGGGCAGACCTATGTCTACGAGTTCGTCGCGCGCCATGCCGGCACCTACATGTACCATCCGCACGCCGACGAGATGCTGCAGATGGCCATGGGCATGATGGGCTTCTGGGTGACCCATCCCCGAGATCCAGAGGCGATGCGCGTCGACCGCGATTTCGTGTTCCTCACCAATGCCTACGACATCGAGCCCGGCGCCTACACACCCAAGGTCAACACCATGCTGGATTTCAACCTGTGGACCTGGAATTCACGCGCCTTCCCCGGCATCGATCCGCTGGTCTGCCGCCTGGACGACAAGGTGCGCATCCGCATGGGCAATCTGACCATGACCAACCACCCCATCCACATACACGGCCACCGCTTCGTCGTGGCTGGCACCGACGGCGGCTGGATCGCGCCGGCGGCGCGCTGGCCCGAGGTGACCGTGGACCTCGCCGTGGGACAGATGCGCGCCATCGAGTTCGTCGCCGACAACCCCGGCGACTGGGCCTTCCATTGCCACAAGGCCCACCACACCATGAACGCCATGAGCCATCAGGCGCCGACCATGATAGGCGTCGAGCAGCAGAAGGTGGCGGAGAAGATTTCCCGTCTCATCCCCGGCTACATGGCCATGGGCTCTACGGGCATGTCGGAGATGAGCCGGATGCAGATGCCGCTGCCGCCCAACACCCTGCCGATGATGACCGGCGAGGGCCCCTACGGACCCATCGAGATGGGCGGCATGTTCAGCCTGCTGAAAGTGCGCCGCGACCAGAAGCGCGGCGATTACACGGACCCCGGCTGGTACAGGCAGCCGCGGGGCACGCAGGCCTACGAATGGCGCGGCGAACTGGAACCCGTGGCGCGCGCCGCTGGGCCCGGGGCACAGCCAGCTGCCATCGAACTGAAGGTGAAGCGCCGCCCGCACACCCATGGCCTATAGGAGAACCGGCATCAAGACATCGTCGCGCATCCTGCTGGGTCTGCCGCTGGTGCTGCTGGCGGCGGGCGTCGGCTTCGTCGCCTCGGGCGCCTACGACGTAGGAGCCGATGCGCCGCATTCGCGCCTGCTGTCCTGGCTGCTGCAGCAGGCACGCGACCGTGCCATCGCGGTGCGCAGCGCCCATCTGACTCCACCGCCGCTGGACGATCCGCAGCTGATCCTCAAGGGTGCCGGCCAGTATGCCGCCATGTGCGTGTCCTGCCATCTGGCGCCCGGGCAGCAAAATTCCGAACTGCGCCGCGGGCTTTATCCGCAGCCGCCGGCCCTCGCCGAACAGGCGAGCGATCCGCGGCGCGCGTTCTGGATCATCAAGCACGGCATCAAGATGAGCGCCATGCCGGCCTGGGGCGCGAGCCACGACGATGCGACCATCTGGAGCATAGTGGCGTTCCTGCAAGTGCTGCCCAGCCTCTCCCCGGCGCAATACCAGGACATCGTGCGGCGCGCGCCGCCCGACGACGACATGGACATGCCCATGGACGGCCCGCCGCTGCCGCACGGCCACGACCATGGCCACTGACTCCGCGATGCGGACGCGGCGCCGTCAGCGCGACACGTCGGTGTGGCGACTCCAGTAGCGCCACTGGCTCACCAGGGTGCCGAGGCCGATGCCGACCACCACGAGCATGAGCAGGACGAAATCCAGATCGAGATGAGCGAGATTATGGATGTGCAAACCGGTGTCGACGCTCCAGTTCTCGATCGCCGGAAACAGCAGACCCAGCAGGCCGAACAAGACGAATGCCAGCCCGCCCCAGCCCAGGGTGCGCGCTGCCGTGGTGAGCGCGATGCGGCGTATCGTCTCCTGGGAAAAACGCTGCCGCGCCATGAAGCCACCGATCGCCCAGCCCACCAGGGCCTGCATCGCCGTGGTTCCCAGCCCGAACAGGGCGCCGGGCAGCCAGGCCCAGGCGGCATCTGGCATGGCCGGCGCCAGCACGGTGTAGAGAATCATGGCGAAGGCGCCCACGCCCCAGCCGGCGATGAAGCCATGCACCGCCGGCATCCATGGGCGCGGGTCGCGCAGGTCGACGGCACCATGGCTGCCCACATGCAGCAGGCGGCCATGCGCCAGATAACGCCCGGCCAGCCACATCACCAGGCCGACGATGACGAAGATCGCGTGATTCACCGCATCGATGGCGAACCAGCGATAGAGCGCAAAATAGGCCAGTTCCGAAGCAATCGCGCGCTGCACGGTGAAGGCCAGTGAAAAGGTCAGCCCCGCCTGCAGGCCACGGCGCGAAGAGTAGCCACCGACAGCGTAGCTGAAGGTGATGGGCCAGGTATGCTCGTCAGGTGTCGCGCCGTGCACCATGCCGAGTACGAAGGCCGTGAGCAAGGCCATGCCTACCGGCAGGCCGGATGCGGGATTCCAGAGGTTGAGGTCCATGACGGCGTGCAGCCTGCAATCAATCGAGCATCATGCAACAGAGTGCCGCCTGCCTCAAGCCCGCCTCACTCCCGTGCCGGCCGCTTGGCGAGCTTTCTCTGCAGCGTGCGGCGGTGCATCTTGAGCGCGCGCGCGGTGGCCGAAATGTTGCCGGCGTGCTCGTTCAGCACACGCTGAATGTGTTCCCATTCGAGGCGCGACAGACTCAGCGGCCGCACCGACTCGACGCCCGCAGCTGGCGCATCTCCTCCGCGCAGCGCCCGCAGGATTTCCATCACGCCGGCCGGCTTGGCCAGGTAGTTGTCGGCACCGCGCTTCACCGCCTCCACCGCCGTGGCGATGCTTGCATAGCCGGTGAGCATGAGGATGCGCGCCCGCGGGATGAGGGTGCGCAGCTCGGCGATGAGTTCCAGGCCGCTCTCGCCTGCCAGCTTCAAGTCCACCACCACGCAGTCGGGCGCGTGGGCGCGAGCCTGTTGCCTTGCCTGCGCGGCATTTGCCGCGGTCAGCACCGCGTAGCCGCGCAGCCGCAAGCCGCGCTGCAGCACGGCAAGAAAATCCGCGTCATCGTCGATCAGCAGCACGCGTTCAGGCATGGCCCGCGCTCATTCGATACAACGGCAGTCTGATGAGCGCACGCGTCCCGCCCTCGCTGTGCCTGCCCAGTTGCAGATCGCCTCCCAGGCGTTCCAGCGCAGCACGCGTCAGCAGCAGACCGATGCCGAGCGCATGGGCCGGCGTGGCGTCCTCATAGCCGGGTCCGCGATCGACGATTTCCAGTTCCACCGCCTCTC
>JAJXXS010000330.1 GCA_021780975.1 Pseudomonadota bacterium | reverse complement strand
CTGGGTGCGGATTACGACATCCTCGCCTCCTACGGCCATGTGCGCGATCTCGAGCCGAAGAACGGCGCAGTGGACGTCGATCACGAATTCCAGATGAAGTACCAGCTCATCGAGCGCAACGCCAAGCACGTGGAGGCCATCGTCAAGGCGGCGAAGAAGGCCGACGAAGTGCTGCTGGCCACCGACCCGGACCGCGAGGGCGAGGCCATTTCCTGGCACATCGCCGAGATTCTCAAGGAACGCAAGGTCAAGGCGCCGCTCAAGCGCATCGTCTTCTACGAAATCACCCAGAGTGCCATCCAGGACGCCGTGCGCCAGCCGCGCGAGATCGCTGCGCCGCTGGTCAATGCCCAGCAGGCGCGGCGCGCGCTGGATTATCTGGTGGGCTTCAACCTCTCGCCGCTGCTGTGGAAGAAGATCAGTCCCGGACTGTCCGCCGGCCGCGTGCAATCGCCGGCCCTGCGCATGATCGTGGAGCGCGAGGAGGAAATCGAAAAATTCGTGCCGCGCGAATACTGGACCGTGCACCTCGATTCCCACAAGGGCAAGCAGGCCTTCACTGCGCGCCTCATCGAGTTCAAGGGCAAGAAGCTGACCCAGTTCGCCGTCGCCGACGAAGGCGCGAACGGTGACCTGGTGCAGGCCCTCTCAGGTCACGAGGCACAGGTGCGCCTGGTGGAGAAAAAGCGCAAGGCACGCCATGCCGGACCGCCCTTCACCACTTCCACCCTGCAGCAGGCCGCGGTGCGTCAGCTCGGCATGACCACGGAGCGCGCCATGCGCACCGCCCAGCAGCTGTACGAAGGCATAGATGTGGGCGAAGGCAGCGTCGGCCTCATCACCTATATGCGCACCGACTCGGTGAATCTGGCCAACGAGGCCATCACGGAGATCCGCGATTTCGTCGCCCGGCATTACGACCGCGACTATCTGCCGCCTGCGGCCCAGCACTACAAAGCCAAGACCAAGAATGCCCAGGAAGCCCATGAGGCCATCCGCCCGACCTCGGTGGCGCGCACCCCGGACAGCCTCAAGGGACACCTCACCCAGGATCAGCAGCGGCTCTACGAACTGATCTGGAAGCGGGCCGTGGCCTCCCAGATGGTCGCTGCCCAGTTCGACACCGTGGCGGCCGACATTGCGGTGGGCGCAGGCGTGTTCCGCGCCACCGGCCAGACCCTGGCCTTCCCCGGCTACCTGGCGGTCTACCAGGAAAGCGCGGACGAGGGCGAGGGCGAAGGCGAGGAGGGTGAAGCCAAGCTGCCGCCCCTCAAGGAAGGCGAAACCCTGCCGGTGGACAAGCTCTACGGTGAGCAGCATTTCACCCAGCCGCCGCCGCGCTACACCGAAGCCAGCCTGGTGAAGGCCCTGGAAGAATACGGCATCGGCCGTCCCTCCACCTACGCCAGCATCATCTCCACCCTGCAGGACCGCGAGTACGCGGTGCTGGACAAGAAGCGCTTCACGCCCACGCCCATCGGCCGCCTGGTGAACTGCTTCCTCACGCGCCATTTCCACGATTACGTCGACTACGATTTCACCGCCAAGCTGGAAGACAAGCTGGACGACGTCTCCAACGGCAAGCGCGACTGGACCCGCCTGCTGGGAGAATTCTGGACCGGCTTCAATGGCGAGCTGTCCGCCAAGCAGGACGTGGAGCGCGGCTGCCCCATCCCCGATGAGGTGTGCCCCAAGTGCGGCGCCCATCTCCTGCTGCAGTCCAGCAAGCGCGGGCTGTTCATCGGCTGTTCAGCCTACCCCAAGTGCGATTACACGCGGCCGCTGCACGGCAACGAGGAAGGCCCCACCGTGCTGGGCGCGGACCCTGCCAGCGGCCAGAACGTGCTGCTCATGAACGGCCGCTTCGGCTGGTACGTGCAGATCGGCGAAACCCCGACCGAGAAAAAAGCGCCCAAGCCGAGGCGCGCTTCCTGGCCCAAGGACGTGCCCACGGAACAGGCCGATCTCGCCACCGCCCTGAAACTGCTGTCGCTGCCGCGCGAGGTGGGACATCATCCGCAGACCGGCTTGCCCATCGTCGCCAACATCGGCCGCTTCGGCCCCTATCTGCTGCACGACGGCAAGTTCAAATCCATCCCCAAGGGCGACGACGTCTATAGCATCGCGCTGCCGCGCGCGCTGGAAGTCCTCGCCATGGAGCGCCAGCCGCGCGGGCGCGGCGGCGCAGAGGCGCAGGAAGGCAAGACCCTGGGCAAGCATCCGGACGACGACAAGCCGGTGCAGCTGCTCAACGGCCGCTACGGCTGGTATGTGAAGCACGGCAAGATCAACGCTACCATCCCCAAGAGTGCTGACCCTGAGAATTTCACTTTGGACGAGGCTTTGCCGCTCCTCGCCGCCAAGGCGGAAAAAGGTGCCCCGGCGCGCCGCAAGCCGGCCAGCCGGAAAAAATAAAGGCAGGCGACGCAGCGCCTGCCTTCTGAAAAAGCCCCGCCGCGGCGGGGCTTGTGTGCGGAGGAGATCCGCGGAGACTTAAATTCCCAACTCGGTCTTCCAGTAGGCCTTGATGGCGTTGACCGTGCTCTTGGGCAGGGGGCCGAAGGCGATGGACTCGGCTTGCGCCTGGCCATGCTCGAAGCCCCAGTCGAAGAACTTGGTGACCTGCTCGTTGGCGGCCTTGGGCGCGCTCTTGCGCAGGATCTGCCAGGTGCAGCCGGAGATCGGCCAGCTTTCGGCGCCGGGCTGGTCGGTCAGGATCACGTAGAAATCCTTGGCCTTGGTGAAGTCCACGTTGGCGGCGGCGGCCTGGAAGCCTTTCAGGCTGGGGCTGACCAGCTTGCCGGCGCGGTTGTACATGCGCGCATAGCTCAGCTTGCTTTCCAGGATGTAGGCGTACTCGACGTAGCCGATGGAGCCGGGGATCTGCTTGACGAAAGCGGCAACGCCTTCGTTGCCCTTGCCGCCCATGCCCGTGGGCCAGTTGATGGAGGTGTCGGCGCCGATTTTTTCCTTCCACTCGGGGCTGACCTTGGACAGGTAATTGGCGAAGGTGAAGGTGGTGCCGGAGCCGTCGGAACGATGCACCACGGTGATGGCCATGTCGGGCAGCTTCAAGCCCTTGTTGAGCGCGGCGATCTCGGGGTCATTCCATTTCTTGATCTGACCCATGTAGATCTTGGCCACTACGGGGCCGCTCAGGATCAGCTGGCCGGGGGCGATGCCGGGCAGGTTGTAGACCATGTCCTCGCCGGCAATGGCGGTGGGGAACTGGATCAGGCCGCTGGCTTTCAGGTCCTCAGGCTTGAGGGGCATGTCGCTGGCGCCGAAGGCAACCGTGCCGCTTTTGATCTGTTTGATGCCGCCGCCAGAGCCGATGGCCTGGTAGTTGACCTTGATGCCGGTTTTCTGCGCGTAGACCTGGCTCCACTTGGCCACCAGGGGGTACACCCAGGTGCTGCCGGCGCCGGTGATCTCGGTGGCGTTGGCTTGCGCGGCGCCGAGGCCGAAGGAGAGCGCCACGGCGGTGGCACCCACGGTCTTGAGGAAATTCCTTCTCAGCAACATCTATCTTTCTCCTAGTCTATGGATAATGGGCTTTGGATCCCAGGCAGCGCTGCGGGCGGCTTTTTAGGGGCCGCTTGCTTTGCAGTGAAGCGAATTCTGCTCAGCAGCTGTGATGAGCATATGAAAATTACATGACAGTTTTGTGAAAAATCCCGGCGTGAACGCAAATTTGAAAACCTATCTGGTGGGCGGCGCGGTGCGCGACGAACTGCTGGGACTGCCGGTCCAGGACCGCGACTGGGTGGTGGTGGGGACGACCCCCGAACTCATGACGCAGCAGGGCTACCTGCCGGTGGGGCGGGATTTCCCGGTGTTCCTGCACCCGCAGACCAAGGAGGAATACGCGCTCGCGCGCACCGAGCGCAAGTCGGGGCGTGGCTACAAGGGCTTTACCGTATTCGCCGACCCCGCGGTGACGCTGGAGGAAGACCTGCGCCGGCGCGATCTCACCATCAATGCCCTGGCCAAGGGCCCGGCGGGCGA
>JAJXXS010000053.1 GCA_021780975.1 Pseudomonadota bacterium | reverse complement strand
CTAACGGGCATTTCATTTTCAACAGGCGCGGACTCCCGCGCCGCTTTGTTTTCTGAGGAGCAGCCATGCCCAGCCGTGCCGATCTCGAACCCCGTCTCGCCGATGCCAAGTCGGTGGCGGATATCCGTGCCATTGCCGAAGAAGCCGTAAAGGACGATCCCGAGTTTGCCAAGGAGGCCTACCAAAAGGCCGCCCGTCATTGCGACGACTCGTCCCTTACCGTCGCCTATGCGCGCGGCTGGAAGGAATTGTTCGGCGATGACGCGCAGGCAAAAAAGCTGCTCGACGACGCCGCTGGTGAATCCCAGTTCACCAAGGATTTGGCAATTCTGGCCATAGGCTACAAGGAGATTCTGGGCGACGACGCAAAGGCCACTGAGCTGATGCAGCAGGCGGAGGAGTACTGCATGAGCGGTGAGGAGCAGGTTTACCTCGCCGAAGGCAAGATCCGCGTCCAGGGCGACCACGCTGGCGCCAAGACCGCCTATGAGCAAGCGCTCAAGGAAACCGCCAATCTCGATCCACTGCTCGAACTGGGGCGCGCGGTCATGCGTGCGCTGAAAGATGGAAGCTTCGCCAAGAAGATCTACGACAAGGCCGAATCGAAAGTCAGTCGCGCCCCGGAATACGTCAAGCTTGCGGCGGCAGCGGTCAACGACCTGATGGACAAAGATTACGCAGCCAGCATTTTCAACAAGGCCGCAGAAAAGCTGTCGGGCGTGGCCGACCTCCTCGCCCTTGCCAGCGAAGCCGGCAAGACCCTGGGCGACCCGGAGCGCGCCAAGGCTCTTTACCAACGTGCCCTCGACAGCGCGGCCGATTTCCCGGCAGTAGCGAAACTGCTGGAGGCCGCCAAGGCCGCGGGCGACAACACCTTCCTGCAGGCGGCCCTGAACAAGGGCGGCGAACTCGCCTCAAACACGCCAGATTTCATCGATCTCGCCAAGGGACTCCTCGGATTGGGCGACCAGCACGGCGCAAACAACCTGATCACCCGTGCGGAAAACGCCGTCAACAGCCTGGACGATCTGCAAAAACTGGCCGAAGGGGTTAAGGCCCACTTCGCCGACCAGGCCGACCGCGTAGCGAGGATTCTGGCCAAGCTGGAAAAGCGGATCGCCAACCAGGCCCGCTACGTCGAATTCCAGAAACAGGAAGAACAAGCGGACACCGTCAAGAAACTGCTGGCCCTGAGCGACCGGGTCATGATCGAGCTGGAAGACCCGTTCTACGCCGCCAAGCTGCTGGACAGGACCGAATCGCTGATGCGCCAGGGAGGCTATCAATTTTCCCGCTTCGAGGTTCTCATCCGCGCGATCGACAAGCACCTGGATGACAGCCCGTGGATCACCCGCCTGCTGGACGAAGGCATTGCCCAGGGCAAGGATTTCATCACCTTCAAGGAGGTTGTGCAGTGCGCCGCCCACCTGCAGCGCAATCGTGCGCTCGGCCAGGAAAAGGCGCGCGTCTATCTGCAAGCAAGGGAAGCCCAGCTGAGGGCCGACAGCACGAGCGGCATATACGACTTCACCAAGCTGGCGCAGCTGGTGCTCGCCAACCTGCACGACACGGCCTGGGGCGGCGCGCTCCTTGACGCGGCCCGCGAACGCGCGCAGGACCACTACGCCTTCGCCCATATCGGTTACCTCAAGGCGCAGAGCGGCGATGCGGCAGGCGCTGCCGCCTTGTACCACCAGGCGGCAGCGGCCTGCAAAAACGCCGACACCTGCCTGCAACTCGCGGTGCGCCTCAAGCAGTACGGCCTGGACGCCACCAGCCTGAAGGAATATTACGCCGCATGCGGCAAGGGGCTCGGCAATCCGGCCGACAAACTCCGTTGGGTGGAAGGCATGGTGGACGAACTCAAGGATCCTGCCTGGGCGTCGGAAACTTATGCTGCGCTCGCCGCCCAAATGAGCGGCGCAGACCATGCCCGCTTCGAACTGTCGCGCATGAACCGGGTGGGCAACGAGTTCTACCCCTACCGCAAGCACGCAGCCTGAGGGGCAGGATTACTTCCCCTTCTGTTCCAGCTTCTCTTGCATGCGGCGACGGGCTTCCTCAGGAAGCCCGTTTTCTTCCTCCTTCCACAATCCAAGCCAACGAGCCATCTGCTGCAACTGGCGCTCGAAAATCGAGCAGTTGCGACAGACCGAGATATGCAGACGCATTTGCAGGCGCTCCCACCAGGACAGACGTCCATCGATGGTGCGGGTGAGGAGACGCGATGTCTCTTTGCAGGTGGGGAACAGGCGTGACATGTCCTTCCCTAAAAACGGCCGTCCAGGCATTCGCGCAGCGTGAGCCGCGCCCGGTGCAGGCTGACCCAGACATGGCTCTGCGTCATGCTCAATTCCTTGCAGATGCCGTCGGTCTCCATGTCCTCGATGACCCGTAGCGACAACACCCGCGCCAAAGCCGGCTTGAGGCGCCTGAAACACTCCTCCAGAGCGGCCAACAGTCGGTTCTTTTCCAGTTCGCTTTCAGGGGTGGGCCATTCGCGCAGGTCATGCGCCCAATGGCCATCTGCGGCAAACAGGGCCTCCCAGTCGTCGCTGCCATCCTCCCGTCGCGGCGGGGCGCTTTCGCGCCCATGGCGGCGCAGCAGATCCGCCACCTTGTGCTTGAGGATGCCGGTAAGCCAGGTACGCACCGCGCTCCTGCCGGCGTAGCTCGCATGCGCCTCCAAGGCCGCCAGCAGGGTCTCCTGTACGGCATCCTGCGCCAGTTCGTCCGACATGAGACGCCGTCTGGCATAGCGATACAAATAATCCCCGTGTTCATCAAGCCACTGCGGTCCGTCCATGGATCCCCCTCCCCCCTCCCGCTTCGTCATTTTATTGGACGCCCGGGCACAGGAAATTCCTTCCGCACCCGCCGACGGCCCAAGAACCAGCCACTATCCATGACGCCATCCTGCCATGACGGCCCCGGCAAGACGCGCAGCCAACAGCACCATTTTTAGCCGGCCGCCACGAACTTGTAAGCTCAGGGTGATGGACCATGCGCTCGCCGCTTCTGGATCATGCGCCGTGCCCGGTCGACACGCCTCGACGCAAGTCCTTGTGGGTAGGTCATGCCACCAACCCCATGCTCCCCAACAGGCCCTGAATAACGGGGCTTGAAATACAGAACCCCGCTTCTATATAGAGACTAGTCGGGCATGTTCCCGAATCTCTCACGAGGAGCAGACAATGGCAAATATCACCCGTTACGATCCCTTTGACCTGGGCTTGGAGCCCTTTGACAATCTGTTTCGGGGCTTCCTCCGCCCCGTACGCCTTGAGCAGGACGTTCCGCAGATCAAGATGGACGTGAAAGAGGAAGAAAACGCCTATCGCGTGCATGCTGAAATCCCCGGCGTGAAAAAAGAGGACATTCAGGTGTCCGTGGAAGGCAATTCCGTGTCCATCAGCGCCGAGGTAAAAAAGGAGAGTGAGGAAAAGCAGGGCGAAAAGCTGCTCAAACGGGAACGCTACTACGGTAAGGTGGCGCGCAGCTTCGCATTGGCCAATGAAATCGATGAAACCAATGCCTCGGCCAAATACACCGATGGAGTGCTGGAGCTTGTACTACCCAAGAAGAAGGGCGGCAGCACCAAACGGGTTTCCATCCAGTAGACCAGCCAGCGGGCGGCCATAAGACCGCCCGTTCTGGGCCTGTGCCTCTTTTGCGCGTTTTCCGCGCGCAACGACCCTTCCCCAACGGGCGTAGGCAGGCCAAGCCGATGGCCAGCCCGCGGACCCCCTGCTGCGAGGCCTTGTGCTCTCGTCGCGCCCCCATGTAGGCAACAAAAACCACTTTGGGCGTGTCTGAGCAGCCGGTAGAATTCAAGCGCCCCCAGACCTCTCCGTGCTCATGGCCACCAATTTCACTCCTGCCGACAAAGCCCGCGTTCTTTCCGAGGCCTTGCCCTATATCCAGCGCTTTTATGACAAGACCATCGTCGTCAAATATGGCGGCAATGCAATGACCGAACAGGCCCTGAAAGAGGATTTCGCCCGCGACGT
>JAJXXS010000139.1 GCA_021780975.1 Pseudomonadota bacterium | reverse complement strand
CGGTGCTGCGCTTCGCGCCCGCGCTCGCCAGCGCCCTGCTGGTGGCCTGGGGGCTGTTCTACGTCTGGGTGCTGCGCGTCGTCGACCGCCGCTGGCACAAGGCTCATGGCGACGAACTTTAATCCGCGCACGCTGGTTGCCGTGCTGCACGACGGCCTGGCCGCGGCGGGCGCCTGGCTGCTGGCCTACTGGCTGCGCTTCAATCTCGATCTGCCGCGCGAATTTCTCGATTACGCCCTGGTGCACCTCGGTTGGGTGGTGCCCCTGCAGGCCGTGGCGTTCTGGCGCTTCGGGCTCTACCGGGGCATCTGGCGCTTCGCCAGCCTCAACGACCTCAAGCGCATCGTCCTCGCCGTGGGCGTGGCCACGCTGCTCATCACCCTGGTGCTGGTGATGACGCGCCCTGCGGCGGTGGTGCCGCGCTCGGTGCTGGTGCTCGACCCGCTGCTGCTGGTGGTGCTCATGGGCGGCAACCGCCTGGCCTACCGCGCCTGGAAGGAACACCGCATGAGTCTGGCGTTGCTCACCAACCGGCAACCTCTATTAGTTCTAGGCGCGGGCAGCGCGGCGGAAGGACTCATCCGCGAACTGGGCAAAAGCCGCGAATGGCGCGTGGTCGGCCTGCTGGACGACGCGCCGCGCAAGCAGGGGCGCGACATCCACGGCGTGCCCGTGCTGGGGCCCCTGGAGGACGTCGCCGCGGTGGCGCGCAGGCTGGAAGTGAACCACGCCGTGGTGGCCATGCCTGGCGCCTCCCACGCCAGCCGCAGGCGTGCGGCCGAGTTATGCGCGGCGGCCAGCCTCACCGTGCTGACCGTGCCGGCCTTCGAGGATCTGGTGAGCGGCCGGGTGGCGCTCTCCAGCCTGCGCAAGATCGAACTGGACGATCTGCTTGGGCGCGACCCGGTGAAGCTGGACGAGTCCGGCTTGAACCAGCTCATCCGCGGACGCTGCGTGCTGGTCACCGGCGCAGGCGGCTCCATCGGCTCCGAACTCGCCCGTCAGGTGGTGCGCTTTGCGCCGCTCAAACTGATATTGCTTGAGCATGGCGAACTCGCGCTCTACCAGATCGAGCAGGAATTCGCCGCCCAAGGGGCGCCGTGCGAATTCGTCATCGGCGACGTCAAGGACAGCGCCCTCATGGACGCAGTCATGGCCGCGCACCGGCCGGCCCTGGTGCTGCACGCCGCCGCCTACAAGCACGTGCCGCTCATGGAAAACGCCAATGCCTGGGCGGCCGTGAAGAACAACGTCCTGGGCACGCTGGTGACGGCGCGCGCGGCGCGGGCACACGGCGTGGAGAAGTTCGTCATGGTGTCCACCGATAAGGCGGTGAATCCCACCAACGTCATGGGCGCCAGCAAGCGCCTGGCCGAGCAGGTGTGCCAGGCCTTGCAGGACGGCGCCACGCGCTTCGTCAGCGTGCGCTTCGGCAATGTGCTGGGCTCCTCCGGCAGTGTCATCCCCAAGTTCCGTGCCCAGATCGAGGCCGGCGGCCCCGTCACCGTGACCCACCCCGAGATCACGCGCTACTTCATGTCCATCCCGGAAGCCTGCCAGCTGGTGCTGCAGGCCGGCCTCATGGGCGAAGGCGGCGAGATCTTCGTGCTGGACATGGGCGAGCCGGTGAAAATCGCCGATCTGGCGCGCCAGATGATCGTGCTCTCCGGGCACACGGAAGAGGAGATCCCCATCCAGTACACCGGCCTGCGCCCGGGCGAGAAGCTCTACGAGGAACTGCTCGCCGACGCCGAAAGCACCCTGCCCACGCCCCACCCCAAACTGCGCATCGCGCGCGCGCGCCCCGTCGAGGCCGACCTGCTGGAATGGCTGGCGGCCTGGCTGGCCGCGGCCGAGCCGCGCCGCGAGGAGGAGGTGAAAGCCACCCTGCGCCGCTGGGTGCCGGAATACCATGCGCCGGAAGACCCCGGCCCCGGTTTGCGCGAAGAACGCTCTCAGGCATAATTGCCGCCTCGAATCGGGAGAGCGCGGGGAACCCCCGCCGCCGAAGGCGCAAGCGCCCGCAATCGCTCAGGCAAAAGGACCGGTTCGATCCATACTCTGGAGAGCGCGGCCGCTGCATCCCCCTTCACTCAAGGGGATCGGGCTGACCGCCACCGAAGGGGCAAGGGGCAGCATAGTTGCTGCCCCCCAATCTCTCAGGTACCAAGGACAGAGGGGCTCGGCACCAGCCGGCTTTATTTCTTTGGAACCTGACATGCTCAAACAGACTCCGCTCAATGCAGCACACCGCGAGCTCGGCGCCAAGATGGTCGATTTCGGCGGCTGGGACATGCCGGTGAACTACGGCTCGCAGATCGAGGAGCACCACGTGGTGCGCAGCGCCTGCGGCATTTTCGACGTCTCCCACATGCTGCCGGTGGACGTGAAGGGCGAAGGCGTGCGCGCCTTCCTCCGGCGCCTGGTGGCCAACAACGTCGACAAGCTGCAGACCCCAGGCAAGGCGCTGTACTCCTGCATGCTGAACGAGCGGGGCGGCGTCATCGACGACCTCATCATCTATTTCATGGACGAGCGCTGGTTCCGCATCGTCGTCAACGCCGGCACGGCGGACAAGGATCTGGCCTGGATGCAGGACTGCAACGCAGCCTGGGACGCCAACCTGAGCCTCGCGCCGCGCCGCGACCTGGCCATGATCGCCATCCAGGGGCCGCAGGCCGCGGCGGTGCTGCACGCCGCCATGCCCGGCTCCGAGCAGATGACCGAGGGCCTCAAGCCTTTCAATGCCGTGAACGTGGGCGAGATGTTCGTCGCCCGCACCGGCTACACGGGCGAGGACGGCTACGAAGTGATGGTGCCGGCCAAGTCCGCGCCTTTTTTCTGGAAGGCCCTGCTCGAAGCCGGCGCCAAGCCGGCCGGTCTGGGTGCGCGCGACACCCTCCGTCTGGAAGCCGGCATGAACCTCTACGGCCAAGACATGGACGAGACCGTGAGCCCGCTCGAATCCGGCCTGGCCTGGACCGTGGACCTCAAGAGCGAGCGCGACTTCGTCGGCCGCAAGGCCCTGGAGACCAGCGAGATCACCCGCCAGCTGGTGGGCCTGGTGCTGCTGGACAAGGGCGTGCTGCGCGCGCATCAGAGAGTGCATACCAAGCACGGAACAGGCGAAATCACTTCCGGCACCTTTTCGCCCACCCTGCAGCAATCCATCGCCCTCGCGCGCATCCCCCTGGGCATCGCGCCGGGGGAAATGGTCGAGGTGGAAGTGCGCGACAAGAAACTGCAAGCAAACGTGGTGAAATATCCGTTCGTGAGGAATGGAAAAGCTTTGATTTGAATTTTTTACGGCCAGTTGGCAGTCGTCAGCCGCCAGAGCACGACGCAAGATTCTGTCAACTGCCAATTGCCGACTGACCACTCCCTTGGAGCCTGTTATGAACATCCCCGCCGACCTCAAATACACCAAATCCCACGAGTGGGTGCGCGTCGAAGCCGACGGCAGCCTGACGGTGGGCATCACCCACCATGCCCAGGATCTGCTGGGCGACATGGTATTCGTGGAGACCCCGGCGGTCGGCCGCACCGTGAGCGCCGGCGAGGAATGCGCCGTGGTGGAATCGGTGAAGGCGGCTTCCGACGTGTACGCCCCGGTGGCGGGCGAGATCACGGCCGGCAATGCCGACGTCGAAGCCAGCCCGGAAAAGATCAACCAGGATCCCTATGGCGCATGGATGTTCAAGATCAGGCCCGTCGACGCCAGCGCGGCCAACGGCCTGCTCGACGCCGCCGCCTACCAGGCGCTGGTGGAAGCGGAAGCGCACTAAGCATCAGTTGGGCGCTTGCAGTTGGCAGTTTGCAAAAAAATGCCCGCCCACCGCTGCCTAATGACGACTGCCTACTGATCACTCACCATCATGCCTTTCATTCCCCATTCCGAGCAGGACACCGCTGAAATGCTTGCCGCCATCGGCGCCGAGCGCATCGACGACTTGTTCGATGAAATCCCCGCCGAGCTGCGCGCCGGCAAGCTGACCAAGGTGCCGGCCGGGCTGTCCGAGATGGCGGTGTCGCGCC
>JAJXXS010000156.1 GCA_021780975.1 Pseudomonadota bacterium | reverse complement strand
CCAGCTCACCCCGACGCCGAAGAACCCCAGTCCCCAGGCAAAGCCAAGCAGGGCCGCGCGGCCCGGCGGCGCCCCGCGCCACAAGGCAAAGAGGAGCGCGAGCCCCAGCAGGCTCAAGGGGTACCAATAGAAGGGCGCAAAGCCTGCGACCGCCAGTGCGCCTCCCGCACCTGCCACAACCAGCCGCACCAAGTGCGGCAAGCGCGATCGCAACGCTTGCGTCACCGCTCAGGCGGCCCGGCGGCGCTCGGCGGCAGCGAAGTCGAGCATGCGGGTGATGGACCGGACGGCCTTCACGCGCACCGCCTCGTCGATGCGCACTTCCCCGGCGCCACCTTCCAACACCTGGGCCAACTTGCGCAGGCCGTTCATGGCCATCCAGGGGCAGTGCGCGCAGGAGGTGCAGGTCGCGCCCTCGCCCACGGTGGGCGCTTCCAGGATGAGCTTGCCCGGTGCTGTCGCTCGCATCTTGTGGAAGATGCCATTGTCGGTCGCGACGATGAAACTGCGGTTGGGAAGAGTCCTCACGGCATCGATGAGTTGTGTGGTCGAACCTACCACGTCGGCCAGTTCGATCACTGCCTCGGGAGATTCCGGGTGCACCAGCACCGCGGCCTCCGGATGGCGCGCCATGAGGTCCTTGAGGGCGTCGGCGCGAAATGCCTCGTGCACCACGCAGGAACCTTCCCACAGCAGCATGTCGGCCCCGCTCACACGCTGCACATAGCGCCCGAGATGACGGTCCGGGGCCCAGAGTATCTTCTCGCCACGTTCATGCAGATGGCGCACAATCTTGGCGGCGATGCCGGAAGTGACCACCCAGTCGGCGCGCGCCTTCACGGCCGCGCTGGTGTTGGAGTACACCACCACGGTGCGGTCCGGATGGGCATCGCAGAAGGGGATGAAGCTCTCCGCCGGGCAGTTGAGGTCGAGCGAGCATTCGGCCGCCGCATCTATCATCAGCACGCGTTTTTCCGGGTTGAGTATCTTGGCGGTCTCGCCCATGAAACGCACGCCCGCGACCACGATGGTTCTGGCCGCATGAGCATGCCCGAAGCGCGCCATTTCCAGCGAATCGGACACACACCCGCCAGTTTCCTCGGCCAAATCCTGCAAATCGGCGCTGGTGTAGTAATGCGCCAGAAGTACCGCATCCTGGGCGCGCATCAGCGCCTTGATGCGCTCCTTGAGCGCCTCCCGCTCGGCGCCGCTCAGGTGCTCTTCGACCATGGGCGGGGCCTGCACGACAGGAATGCGCATGAGAGGGTAGCTCGCGCTCAAGTGCAACTCCTTCATTTGATGATGTCCACCCGCTCCGGGTGGGCGGCACGATACAGGGCCGCGGGGCGACGCCCTGCGGCACGGCGCATTTCGCCGAGCGGATGCACCAGGCCGAAGGCCTGGATGCGTTTGCGGAAGTTGCGTTTGTCGAGCGGCGCGCCGAGGATCGTTTCATAGACCTCCTGCAATTCGCCCAGCGTGAACTTACGCGGCATGACCTGAAATGCGATGGTGGAGTAGTCCAGCTTGGCGCGCAGACGCTCCAGCGCGCGGGCGATGACGGCGCCATGATCGAAGGCGAGTTCAGGCAGCGCGCCGACCGGAAACCAGCCCAGTGCCGCGGCATCCGAACCGGCCACGGCTCCTGCCACCCGCTGTAGGGGGGCGAGCGCGTAGTAGGCCACGCTGATCACCCGCTCGCGCGGGTCGCGCTTGGGATGGCCGAATGTGTAGAGCTGCTCCAGGTACACGCCTTTGATGCCGGTTTCCTCCGCCAATTCGCGCAGCGCACAGTCCTCCAGGCACTCGTCCGGCTCGACGAAACCGCCAGGCAAGGCCCAGGTGCCCGCATAGGGCGCGCTGGCGCGGCGGACCAGGAGAATTTCGAGCTGCCCATCGCGGATGGTGAACAGGGCAATATCTGTAGTCACTGCCGGATGCGGGTGCAGGTAACAGAAACGCCCTTTTGTGGTGTCATTCATACACTCTATTTGAGTGTATGAATGACACCATGTCAAGCCCGGCGATTTGCCGTAAGCTTGCGGCCATGCAGCAACTCATCCTGGATATCCGCCCACAGGAAGCCCCCACCCTGGCCACTTACGTACCCGGACCCAACGGCGAGGTGCTCGCCCAATTGCGGCACTGGATCGAACAGCCCGATCGCCCCCCGCTCTATCTCTGGGGCCCCGCCGGCTGTGGTAAAACTCATCTCATCAAGGCGCTCGCCACCGAGTTGGGACTAGCCTGCGCATGCGGCGCGATTCCGGGACAGGCCGGGAACGGCATAGCGCTCGACGATGTGGCAAGGCTCGACGATCAGGCCCAGATCGAGGCCTTCGATGCCTTCAACCGCTGCCGTGAAAGGCGTCTTGCCTGGGTGGCGAGCGGTGATGATGCCCCCGCTGCGCTTGCCCTGCGCGCCGATCTGCAGAGTCGTCTGGCCTGGGGGCTGGTGCTGCGCCTATGGGCGTTGAGCGACGCCGACAAGCGCGCCGCGCTCTTTGCACGGGCCGCCAGCCTCGGCTTTCGCCTCGATGCCATGGTCGCCGATTATCTCCTCGCGCATCACAGCCGCGACCTGGGGCAACTGCTTGCACTCATCGACGCGTTGGATCGCCTGAGTCTTGAACTGAAGCGGCCGGTCACCGTACCGCTGCTGAAAACACTGCTGCCCGATCAGGCCTGACCTGACTGCTTTTTGGCCTGCTCTTCGGCGATTTCCTTGTGCACCTGTGCCATGTCGAGACCCATGACCTGCTCGATCAGCTGATCGAGGGCCGAAGCCGGCAGCGAACCCGGCTGCGAAAAGAGGATGACCCGCTCGCGAAATACCATCAGGGTAGGAATGGAGCGGATGTTGAAAGCGGCCGCAAGGCCCTGCTCCTCCTCGGTATTTACCTTGGCAAAGACGATGCCAGGATGCTTTTCCGCGGCCGCCTCGTAGATCGGCGCAAACGCCCGGCAGGGGCCACACCAAGGTGCCCAGAAATCGACGATGACCACGTCATTGCCGGTGACGGTGGCTTCAAAATTGTCCTGTTTGAGTTCGACGGTGGCCATGCTTTCTCCGCAGTGGACAGACAATAAAAAACGGCGCGAAATCGCTTCCGCGCCGCACAACCGCCACCCTATCACGGGGACGCTACCGCGCCAAGCAGCGCGGTTCTTGGTATCGAGGAGCCTGTCCCGGTGAGCCCGCCCGCGGCTTCTCCTCCCTGTCCGGACCGAAGCCGGTCCGGACGCAATCCTATTTGGCGAACACCTCCCGCATGCGTCCGTTGTCGCGGGCACCCGCATTGCGGGTGTAGTTCTGGCTCTTGCGCAAATTGCTGCGCACTTCCGCCCGGTTCACCGTGAGGATGAGTTCGGTGGCAACCCTGCGCGCCTGATGGGGGGTAAGCCTCAGTTCGCAAGCCTCGCCTTCGACCCGAATCACAAGTCTGTCCTCGCCGTTAGGCGTCTCTTCCAGATTGATCGAAAGCTTCAGCTCAGTGTCCAGTTCCATGTTCGCTCCTCGTTGCCTTGTCCTTGATTCAGCAGCCTTCGTGCCGCCGTGACAAATTCTTGGACCGGCCGGCAAAACGTCACTTAATCAGAAACTTATTGCCATTTTGCGGAGCTTGTATGGAAAGCTTTTTACACCCGAGCGGCGAAATTTCAGCGCAGGCGCGGGAAATTCCAACATCAGACACGCGGAAAATATTTCAGCGCCCTTGGAATTGTTCGGGTGCATCCTTATCTAATGCTTAGTTTTGCAATTCATCCGGAAAGTCCTGTCGATGTTCCCATCCATACGCCCGTCCGCAGTGGCGGGAAGCTTCTATCCAGCCGATGCCGCTATCCTGAGCGCCACCATCAAGGATTTGCTCGACGCCGCCGCACCCGCAGATGAGGCGGGCTGGCCCAAGGCGCTGATCGTCCCGCACGCGGGTTACCCTTATTCCGGGCCCATCGCCGCCAGCGCCTACGTGCGCCTGGCCGCGGGACGCGGCAAAGTGAAGCGCGTGGTGCTGCTGGGTCCGGCCCACCGGGTATA
>JAJXXS010000138.1 GCA_021780975.1 Pseudomonadota bacterium | reverse complement strand
AGGACGATGCTGCGCGTGCACCTGCTGCAGAACTGGTTTGGCTACAGCGATCCGGCGATGGAAGAGGCGCTGTACGAGGTGGCGCCGTTGCGCCAGTTCGCCGGGCTGTCGCTGGCGCGCGGCAGTGTGCCGGACGAGACCACTATTTTGAACTTCCGGCGCCTGCTGGAGACGCACGAGCTGGCACCCAAGGTGCTGGCGGCGGTGAGCACGCACCTGACGCAGCAAGGACTGCTGCTGCGATCCGGCACGATCGTGGACGCCACGATCATTCACGCACCGTCCTCGACCAAGAACAAGGATCAGGCGCGGGACCCGGAGATGCATCAAACGAAGAAAGGCCAGCAGTGGTCCTTCGGCATGAAGGCGCACATCGGGGTCGATGTGGAGTCCGGTCTGGTACACACGCTGACGACGACGCCCGCGAACGTGGCCGACGTGACCGAAACCGACAAGCTGCTGCATGGCCAGGAGCGCAGCGTGTGGGCCGACGCGGGCTACACCGGTGCCGAGCAGCGGGTGCCCCGGAAGCGCGGACGGATCTGGCACATCGCGGCCAAGCGCGGGCGCATCAAGGCGCTGCCCGAGGGGCCGTACAAGAAGGCCGCGCAGCATGTGGAATACCTCAAGGCTGCGGTCCGCGCTCGGGTCGAACACCCGTTCCGGGTGCTCAAGCGCCAGTTCGGCTACCAGAAGGTGCGCTTCAAGGGCCTGGCCAAAAACACCGCGCAGCTGCAGGTGCTGTTTGCGCTGGTGAACCTGTGGCTGGCGCGGCGGCCGCTGTTGGAGATGACGGGATAAGTGCGTCCGCGTTCCGCGAAAAACGCGGAGCGCGGCAGGCAGAAGGCGGTGAAGTCGGCATCGGGACGGTCAAAATGGAGCGCTGCTGCTCGCTGAGCGCGTCCATCACGCCATGTCGACGACGGGACACATTTGTGGCGGCTTGTTCAGACCATCCCTAGGGAAATGGCCGCGGGTCTTGATGATCTTGCGCAGCCGTGCATTGACGCTTTCGATGGCGTTGGTGGTGTAGATCACCTTGCGCACGGCCGGAGGGAACGCGAAGAACGGGATGACCCGATCCCAGGCGCGGCGCCAGGCCGCCACCACCGTGGGAAACTTCTGGCCCCACGGCCCGATCTCGAAGGCGTCCAGCGCGGCCTGGGCGGCTTCCGCGCTGGCGGCCGTATAGATCGGCCGGATCGCGGCCGCCAGCGCCTTGCGCTCCTTCCATCTGGCGTAATCGAGGCTGTTGCGAATCAGGTGCACAATGCAGGTCTGCAGCGTGGTCGCCGGAAACACTGCGCCCAGCGCCTCGGGCATGCCCTTCAGGCCATCGGTCACCGCGATCAGGATGTCGTTGACCCCGCGCGTCTTCAGGTCGTTGAACACCCGCATCCAGAACTTGGCGCCCTCGGTGCCCTCGATCCACAGGCCCAAGATGTCGCGCGTGCCGTCGGGCAGCACCCCGAGCGCCAGATAGATGGCCTTGTTGCGGACCACCGCGTCCTCGCGGATCTTGACCCGCAGCGCATCGAAAAACACCACCGGGTACAGCGGTTCCAGCGGCCGTGACTGCCAGGCCGTGACCTCGGCCATGACGGCATCGGTGACGCCGCTGATGAACTCCGGCGAGACCTCGACGCCGTACTGCTCCGCCAGAAAGCCCTGGATCTCGCGCATCGTCATGCCACGCGCGTACAGGGCCACGACCTTGTCGTCGAAACCCGTGAAACGCCGCGCATGCTTGGGAATCAGCAGCGGTTCGAAGCTGCCTTCACGGTCGCGCGGCATGTCCAGTCGCAGCGGACCCTCGCCGGTCAAGACCGTCTTGCCGCTGGCACCATTGCGATGGTTCTGCGCGCTCTCCGGCTTCGCCACCCCAGGTGCGTAGCCCACCAGGTGATGGCTGAGCTCCGCGCCCAGCGCGCGCTCGATCAGCGCCTTCTTGAACGCCATCGACGCCGTGTTTTGGGCGATTCACCGCTCGATTGCGAGTCGCTTATCCGGGTGTCCGCAAAACAGGGGCAGGATCAAAATGCAGTCCAGCCACTTTGCCCGCGTCATTGAAGGTCAACACAATGTTGATCTTCGCGAGTTTGAATTGGGTGTTCACCACGACCGACGTGTAGCCTTGGGCATCGACGATTGTCGTCTTCTTCTGACTCTCATAGGCACCCACCTGCTGGATCATGCCGTTCCAGACCACTTGTAGCTTTGCGGGTGGCAAGGCGGTCTGGATCTGCGTGGTGAAATCCTTTTCGGCGGACTTGAAGTGTGCATGAGCCATCGCGTTGACGCACGCTATCGCCTTGCTGGTCAGATCATGGTTCTTTGAGTGAGACGCAGTCCCTGCGGCGACGGATGCCGGCGCGAGCATGGCCAAAGCAAGCAGCGATGGGACAAGACACGATTTAGTGAGCGTGAGCATGGTGCACTCCTAGGAGTGGATTGAGCGTGAGGATGAAATGCGCGATGGACCGCGTCAGCGTTGGATCAATCGGTAGGCGTGGATCGCCGTAGGACTGCAGATTGGCCTGCATTGAGGGTCCCACGTCTTTAAAGACGTGATTCATCCCGGGGATGAGCACAAGACGCGCCCCCGGGTCTGCTTTGGCGAGCATTCGTGCGTCCAGCGGTTCCACCTGGATATCGCGCTCGCCCTGGATGATCAGCGTTGGCTGCTTCAAACGGGCAATGATCGACATCGGCTGGTAGGCCATCCATCCGATCAGGAAGGGCTGGATGCTCGGACGAAACAACGCATCGAGGCTTGTAGGCACTTGGTCGATGGTCCTGCCGTGCTCGAGGCTGGCGATGATGGACTCCGCAGTCTTATAGAGCGCGGGAGTCAACTTGGGCTTGAGTTGCGTCAGCAGGACCTGCCCTACTGGACGCCCCGCGCCTGCGATCGACACATACCCGGCGGCGTCGAGCTTGGGTGCCGCGAGCATCCCAACCAACGAGCCCTCGCTGTGTCCGATGACGGTGAGTGAAGAAAAGCGCGGATCCTTCTCAAGCCATCTACCCCAGCGCACCGCGTCCGAAACGAATCGCCCGAAGCGTGGCACGCTCAGAAGGCTATCCTGCCCCGATCCTCGCTTGTCGTACCGGAGCGAAGCGATGCCGTCTCGCGCTAGTGCATCCGCCAATTCCAGGTAGCAGTTCGTTTCCAGACCCGCGGCCGCATCATTGCCATTTCGGTCCGTGGGCCCTGATCCGGCGATGATGAGAGCCACGGGATAGGGTCCGCGCCGCTTCGGTAACTCCAGGGTGCCGTGGAGGATTCCCGTGGGAGTGAGTAGCGTTACCGCCTCGAACCTCGGTGCGGGAAGTGCACGAGCGCTCGGGGGGAGACA
Organism: Pseudomonadota bacterium; assembly: GCA_021780975.1. Taxonomy (GTDB): domain Bacteria; phylum Pseudomonadota; class Gammaproteobacteria; order Burkholderiales; family Thiobacillaceae; genus JAJXXS01. Next base: position 681 of record JAJXXS010000138.1, on the reverse strand, counting down.
CAGAGGCAGGCCTAGAAGCATGAGTGCTACTGCGTGCCGACGCTTGCTGCCTCGTTGCATAGCTTGCGCTCCTTTCCCACCGCTGCCTTTTTGTTCATCTTCCTCACCCCGGATCACGATTGTAAGTCGCATAAGTCTTCAGGATCACCTGCCAACTGCATTTTACGAAACGCTGAAGACGTTTGCGCCGTAATGTTCAATAAGTCTCTGGATGGCCGCATCGTCATTTTCGAGTACGTTGTTCCTGAAGAGTCCGATCTCTTGCGTTCCGGGCCAAGCGATAGGGATCATTCTCGATCCAACTTTGACTGGCAAATATCCATTCAAACGGGTCATCACATATAACCAAAGGTCATCACTGGTTGGGCACAGCCGACTAAACAGTGCAACATCTGACACATCCTTATGAAAACATCCCGGTGGGTACAAAATTCCACCACCCCCGATTGGAACGATGTCACTACTAGGTACTCTCGCCCAATCATCTTGCACATCAAAACTCCATTCGATCGATGGCGCAATCCCTCCTCCTGACAAATGGCGGAATCTGTGCACCACCCTAGCAACAACGCAATTCTTGTATTTTTTGGCACCACACACTAGATCGGCGAACAAATCTCTAGGGTAGTACAGGTCGTCATCGCAGTTAATGATATAAGCATTCTTATACCGGTCGAGTGC
>JAJXXS010000129.1 GCA_021780975.1 Pseudomonadota bacterium | reverse complement strand
AGTTTGATTGTTCTCGGCCCTTGAAAAGGCCCTTTGCCGCCTATACCTATTCCACGCTTTCAACACACCCGATCGAAACAGCCATGCAAGACAAGGAAACGCTAGGTTTTCAAGCTGAGGTGAAGCAACTGCTGCACCTCATGATCCACTCGCTGTACAGCAACAAGGAAATTTTCCTGCGCGAGCTGATCTCCAACGCCTCCGATGCCTGCGACAAGCTGCGTTTTGAGGCGCTGCACAACGGTGCGCTGTACGAGGACGACGGCGAGCTGAAGATCCGCGTGCGCCATGACGCGGCGGCGCGCACCCTGACCATCGCCGACAACGGCATCGGCATGAGCCGCGAGGAGGCGGTCGCCCACCTGGGCACCATCGCCAAATCAGGCACCAAGGAGTTCTTTTCCAGCCTGACCGGCGACGCGCGGAAGGATGCCCATCTCATCGGCCAGTTCGGCGTGGGTTTCTACTCCAGCTTCATCGTCGCCGACCGCGTCACCGTGATCAGCCGCCGCGCCGGCCTGGAGCCGAGCCAGGGCATCAAGTGGGAATCCGCCGGCGAGGGCGACTACAGCATCGAGATGGTGGAGAAGGCCGCGCGCGGCACCGAGGTGATCCTGCATCTGCGCGAGGGCGAGGACGAGTTCCTCTCCAGTTGGAAGCTCAAGGAGCTCGTGCGCAAGTATTCGGATCACATCACCCTGCCCATCCTCATGGCCAAGGAGGAATGGGATCAGGACAAGAACGCCATGGTCACGCGCGACGAGGAGGAGACCGTCAACCAGGCCAGCGCACTGTGGGCGCGTTCCAAAACCGAGTTGAGCGACGACGAGTACAAAGCCTTTTACAAGCACGTCGCGCACGACTACGACGATCCCCTGGCCTGGGTGCACGCCAAGGTCGAGGGGCGCCAGGAATACAACCTGCTGCTGTATGTGCCGGCGCATGCGCCATTCGACCTCTGGGACCGCCAGGCGCGTCACGGCGTCAAGCTTTACGTCAAGCGCGTGTTCATCATGGACGACGCCGAAAAGCTCATGCCGCTGTACCTGCGCTTCGTGCGCGGCGTGGTCGATTCCGCCGACCTGCCGCTCAACGTCTCGCGCGAGATCCTGCAGGAAAGCCGCGACATCGAGACCATCCGCGGCGGCTGCGTGAAGAAGGTGCTCGGGCTGCTGGAAGATCTGGCGCAGAACGACCAGGAAAAATACACCGCGTTCTGGAAGGAGTTCGGCAGCGTGCTGAAGGAGGGCGTGGGCGAGGACGCGGGCAACCGCGAACGCATCGCCGCGCTGCTGCGCTTCGCCTCCACCCAGGCCGACACCCCGGAACCCACGGTGGCGCTGAGCGACTATGTGGCGCGCATGAAGGAAGGCCAGGAGCACATCTATTACGTCACCGCGGAAACCTTCAATGCGGCCAGGAACAGCCCGCATCTGGAGATCTTCCGCAAGAAGGGCATCGAGGTGCTGCTGCTCTCCGAGCGCGTGGACGAATGGGTGGTGTCGCACCTGACGGAATTCGCCGGCAAGAAACTGCAGTCCGTGGCCAAGGGCGCGCTCGATATGGACAAGTTGGCGGACGAAGCCGAGAAGGCGGAACAGGAGAAGGCGCGCGACGAGTTCAAGGATCTGACGCAGAAGATCCAGGCCGTGCTGGGCGAACGCATCAAGGAGGCGCGCGTGAGCCTGCGGCTCACGGATTCACCAGCCTGTCTGGTCAGCGACGAGCACGACCTGGGCGGCAACATGCAGCGCATCCTGAAGTCATTCGGCCAGAAAGCGCCAGATTTCAAGCCCATCCTGGAGATCAATCCGCACCACGCCGTGCTCGCCCGGTTGCAGGCCGATCAGGCGAATTTCGACGACTGGGCCGCGTTGCTCTATGAACAGGCGTTGCTTGCTGAAGGCGGCCAGCTCGACGATCCGGCTGGGTTCGTCAAGCGCATGAACCGATTGATGCTGCAGCCGGCCTGACGCAAGGCGCGTCAGCGCGCGGCGAGGGCGCGCAGCGTCGGCACCGCCAGCCCCGCGGCGTCGGCATGCTGCAGGGCGCGCGCCAGACGCGCCGGCGCCGAGCGTCCGGTGCACTGATGCTGCGGGTCGCCGGCGAAGGCCTCCAGCATGCCGGCGATGAGGGCCTCGCGGTCGTGGGTCTGGCCGGTGAGCCAGTCCTGGATGTCCATGACCTCGCCGGCGACTTGGCGGGCGAAGGCTTGGTGCTCCCGCCAGAGCGCGTCCACCGTCCCACCGGTTCTGAGGCCGGCCAGGTTGGTGGTGAGGATGTAGACGTTCTTGCGCACCAGTTCGTGGAGCAGGGCGCCGCCGCGCTCCACCACGCGCGCCGGCAGGTCGATGGTCTGCAGCGCGTCCGCCAGCAAGGCAGCCTGCGGCCCGGCGACGGGCGAGGCGATGAGGGGCCTGGCGTCGGTGCCTTTCTTCTTCTCGAACCAGACCGAGATCACCGTGGGATCGGCGATGCGGTGCGCCTGCCAGTCGCGCGGCAGCAGTTCGTTCTGGATGAGCCCGATGCGCGATCGCCAGCCCGCGGGCAGGGCGTCCAGCACGGCGTGCAAGTCGGCTTCCCCGACCGCTATCAGAACAAGGTCAGGGGCGGGATGCGCCGCGGCGACAGTCTCCATGTCGTCGCCGCGGTTGACGGGAATGACGGCATGGCCGGCGCGCAGCAGGCCGCCGGCGAACACGCGCCCGAGCTGGCCTAGGCCGACGATGACGACCTCGCTCATTCCACGCCCTTGCTGTGCAGGTACTCGTCGTAGGCGCCCATGTAGATTTCCGGGCCCTGCGGCGTCAGCTCGATGATGCGCGTGGCGAGGCTGCCGACGAACTGGCGGTCGTGCGAGACGAAGATGAGCGTACCTTTGTACAGGTCGAGCGCGAGGTTGAGCGACTCGATGGATTCCATGTCCATATGGTTGGTGGGCTCGTCCATGATCAGCACGTTGTGGCGCCCGAGCATGAGCTTGCCGTAGAGCATGCGGCCCTTTTCGCCGCCTGACAGCACGCGCACCGATTTCTTGATGTCGTCGCCGGAGAACAAAAGGCGTCCGAGGATGCCGCGGATGGCCTGGTCGTCGTCGCCGGGCTTGGCCCACAGGCTCATCCAGTCGAACAGATTCATGTCGCTGTCGAAGTCGGCGGCGTGGTCCTGCGCGAAGTAGCCGATGTTGGCGTGCTCGGCCCAGCGGATGACGCCGGCCTCGGGCGCCAGCTCGCCCATCAGCAGGCGCATGAGCGTGGTCTTGCCCAGGCCGTTGCCGCCGATCACGGCCAGCCGCTCGCCGGCCTCCACCGCGAAGTTGAGGTTCTTGAACAGGGGCGTGTCCGGGTAGGCGAAGGCCAGCTTTTCCACTTCCACGGCGCGGCGGTGCAGCTGCTTCTCCTGCTCGAAGCGGATATAGGGGTTCTGCCGCGAGGAAGGCTTGAATTCCTCGATCTTGATCTTGTCGATCTGCTTGAGGCGGCTGGTGGCCTGGCGCGCCTTGGACTTGTTGGCGGAAAAGCGGCGCACGAATTCCTGCAGTTCGGCCACGCGCTCCTTGGCCTTGGCGTTGGCGGAAGCCTGGCGTTCCTTGACCTGGGCGGACGCGAGCATGTAGTCGTCGTAGGTGCCTGGGTAGATCTTGAGCGTCTGGTAGTCCAGGTCGGCCATGTGGGTGCAGACCTGGTTGAGGAAATGGCGGTCGTGGGAAATGATGATCATGGTGGCATTGCGCTCGTTGATCACGTTCTCCAGCCAGCGGATGGTGTTGATGTCGAGGTTGTTGGTGGGTTCGTCCAGCAGCAGGATGTCAGGGTTGGAGAACAGGGCCTGCGCCAGCAGCACGCGCAGCTTGTAGCCGGGCGCGATGGCGCTCATGGGGCCATTGTGCTGCTCGGTGGGTATGCCCACGCCCAGCAGCAGTTCGCCGGCGCGCGCTTCCGCGTCGTAGCCCCCCAGCTCGCCGAACTTGGTCTCCAGGTCGGCGGCGCGCATGTAGTCGTCCTCGGTCGCCTCCGGATTCATGTAGATGGCGTCCTTTTCGTGCTTCACCGCCCACATCTCGGCATCGCCCTGCATGACGACGTCCAGCACGGTCTGGTCTTCAAAGGCGAACTGGTCCTGGCGCAGCCAGGACATGCGTTCTCCGGCATCGAGGGAGACATTGCCCGCCGTGGGCTCCAGCTGGCCGGCGAGGATTTTCATGAAGGTGGACTTGCCGCAGCCGTTGGCGCCGATGAGGCCGTAGCGGTTGCCTTCGCCGAACTTGACGGAAACGTTTTCAAACAGGGGCTTGGCCCCGAACTGCATGGTGATGCCGGCGGCGGTGAGCATGGGGGGAATGGAAAGGGAAAATAAAGCCGCTGAATTTTATCATCCATAAGACAGATGACTTTTTCCCCCCGGCTCAGGCAGAATCGCCCGCATGCCTGCTCTTCAATCGCTTGCCGAACACTTGGGGATATTCCCGGCCTACTGGGATATCTGGGGCGGCCACCACAGCTCAGGGGAGTCGGCACTGCGCGCCGCGATACGCGCCATGGGCCATGCCTGCGACAGCGAGGCCGAGTGCCAGGCCAGCCTGGAGGGGCTGCTGGCTGCGCAGGCCCGCGAGGTGCTGCCGCCGGTGGCGGTGCTGCACGGCGATGCCGCCCTGACCGTGCGCCTGCCGCAGGATTGCGAGGGGGGGCGCTGGCGCCTTTTGCTGGAGGACGGCAGCGTGCGCGAGGACGAGTTTCGGGCCAGCGAGCTGCCTGCGCTCGACACGCGTGACGGCTGGATTGCGCGGGCGCTCGCCTTGCCGGAGGACGTGCCGCTGGGTTACCACCGGGTCGAAGTCCTCGCGGCGCAAATTTCCGCCCAGGCTATGCTCATCGTGTGTCCGCCGCGCTGCCACGCCCTGCCCGAGGGGCAGCGCATCTGGGGCCTCGGGCTGCAGCTGTACGGCCTGCGTTCGCGGCGCGATTGGGGCATCGGTGATTACGGCGACCTGGCCGGCGTTTCGCGCCTCATGGCCGAGGGTGGGGCCTCGCTCGTGGGGGTCAATCCCCTGCATGGCTTGTTCCCCGAGCACCCCTCGCATGCCAGCCCCTACAGCCCGTCGAGCCGCTGCTTCCTCAATCCGCTGTACCTGGACGTGGCGGGCATGGAGGATTACAGCGACGAACTGCTCGGCGCGCGCGATCAGGCGGCGCTTGCCAAGCTGCGTGCGAGCGAGCTGGTGGATTATGAAGGCGTCGCCAGGCTCAAGTGGAGAGTGCTCCGGCGCGTCTACAAGGCGTTTGAGAAGCGTCACCTCAAGCCCGGCAGCGCTCGGGCGAATGCCTTCTCGCGCTTCGTCGAGGAGGGCGGCGTGGCATTGGCGCGCTGGGGAGCTTTCTGCAGCCTGCAAGGACATTTCCATGCGGCCGACCGCCAGGTCTACGGCTGGCGCGACTGGCCCGCGCCCTATCATGATCCGGCCGGGCCGGAAGTCACGGCCTTCGTGGCGGCGCATGGCGAGGAAATCCGCTTCTACCAATACCTGGAATGGCAGGGGCGCCTGCAACTCCGGCGGGCGGGCAAGGCCCTGACGCTGGGCTTGTACGGGGATCTGGCCGTGGGCGTCGAGCGCGGCGGCGCCGACGTGTGGATGGACCAGCCGCTCTATGCGCTGGACGCCAGCGTCGGTGCGCCTCCGGATGACATCGGCCCGCAGGGCCAGGACTGGGGGTTGCCGCCCCTCTTGCCGGCGCGCCTGCGCGAGGCCGCCTATGCGCCCTTCATCCGCATGTTGCGCGCCAACATGGCATTTTGCGGCGCGTTGCGCATCGACCACGTCATGGGCCTGTACCGCCTCTTCTGGGTACCGCCCGGCCACAAGGCCCCCGACGGTCTTTATGTGCGCTACCCGCTGGAAGACCTTATGGGCATCGTTGCCCTGGAAAGCCGACGCAATCATTGCGTGGTAGTGGGCGAGGATCTGGGCACGGTGCCGGACGAGGTGCGCGAGGCGATGAACCGCTATGGCATCTTGTCTTACCGGGTGTTTTATTTCGAAAAGGACTGGAGCAACGGGCGCTTCAAGCATCCGCATGAATATCCCGCGCAGGCCCTTGTTGCTGCCACTACCCATGATTTGCCGACGCTCAGGGGATTCTGGCTGGGGCGCGACTTGTGGTGGCGCGAGAAGCTGCAGCTTTGCTCCTCCGATGCCTGCGTCGGCCATCAGCAAAGGCGCGCGCAGGAGCGCGCGAAACTGCTGGAAACGCTGCGCGAATGCCGCCTTGACGCAGGTGCGGATGCCGATGGCGAGGCGGGGGTGCCGCCGGCTTTGACGCAAGCCGTCTACCGTTTGCTGGCGCGCACACCGGCGTCCATCCTGATGGTCCAGGCGGAGGATCTGCTGGGTGAGGAAGAGCAGCCCAACCTGCCGGGCACCGTGGATGGGCACCCCAATTGGCGACGTCGGCTGTCGTTAGATCTGGAGGACTGGGGAGGGCTTGCCCCTACGCGCACGTTGTTTGCGGCGCTGGCTGAGGAACGGCCGCCGGAATCGTCGCGTTAGTGCGCGTGGCAGACGCGCGGTGCTGGATTAAAATTTGGCCTTTGGCTTTCGGGGGATGGGCATGATCAGGGTTGGCATCGTTGGCGGCACCGGCTATACGGGCGTGGAACTGCTACGTCTGCTGGCGCGCCATCCGCAGGCCGAACTCACGGTCATCACATCGCGCAAGGAAGCCGGCATGCCGGTGGCGAACATGTTTGCCAATCTGCGCGGGCGGGTGAAGCTGGCATTCGCCGATCCCGAGCAGGCGGGGCTGGAAAAATGCGATGTGGTTTTTTTTGCCACCCCGAACGGGGTCGCGATGCAGCAGGTTCCCGCGCTGCTCAGGGCGGGCGTGCGTGTGATCGACCTGGCGGCCGACTTTCGCATCCAGGATGTGGCCGTCTGGGAGAAATGGTACGGCATGACCCACGCGTGCCCGGAACTGGTCGCCGAGGCGGTGTATGGGCTGCCGGAGATGAACCGCGAGGTCATCAAAACCGCGCGCCTTGTTGCCAACCCGGGGTGTTACCCGACCGCAGTCCAGCTCGGTTTTCTGCCGCTGCTGGAGGCCGGCGTTGTGGACACGCGGTTTCTCGTGGCGGACTGCAAGTCCGGTGTTTCCGGCGCGGGGCGCAAGGCGGAAACGCACATCCTTTTTTCCGAGACGGCCGACAATTTCAAAGCTTACGCGGCCTCCGGCCACCGTCACTGGCCTGAGATCCGCCAAGGGCTGGAGCGCATGACCGGCAGTGGTGTCGACTTCACCTTTGTGCCCCATCTGATTCCCCAGATACGCGGCATCCATGCGACCTTGTACATGAAACTCAGCGAGGCGGCGGACGTTCAGACCTTGTTCGAGAGCTATTATCGCGACGAACCGTTTGTGGACGTCATGCCGGCGAAGTCGCATCCGGAGACGCGCTCCGTGCGCGGCGCGAATCTGTGCCGGATCAGTTGGCACCATCCGCAGGACAACACCCTGGTGGTGCTTTCCGTCATCGACAATCTGGTGAAAGGGGCGGCGGGTCAGGCGGTGCAGAACATGAATCTCATGTTCGGCCTGACGGAGACCATGGGCCTGGAGGATATTGGTCTGCTGCCCTGAATCCGGCGGCGGCTGCAACCCCCTGAAGTCATGATGGTCTTTGGTTGACGGGACGCGGCGCTTGCGGATAATTCCCCGCATTAGGCCTATCTTATTCAGGAGCAAACCATGAACGCCATGACCGAAACCCCGTTGAATTTCACCGACAGCGCGGCCAACAAGGTGAAGCAACTCATCGACGAGGAAGGCAATCCGGATCTCAAACTGCGCGTGTTCGTCACCGGCGGCGGTTGTTCCGGCTTCCAGTATGGCTTCACTTTCGACGAAGTCGCCAACGAAGACGACACCACGATGGAGAAGAACGGGGTCACCTTGCTGATCGATTCCATGAGTTTCCAATATCTCGTCGGTGCCGAGATCGACTACACGGAAGGCCTGGAAGGCGCTCAATTCGTCATCAAGAACCCCAACGCCACCACTACTTGTGGTTGCGGTTCCTCGTTCTCGGTCTGACAGCGGCACGCGCGGCCAACGATTAAGGAAAGCCTGCCGGCGCAAGCCGGCAGGCTTTCCTGTTTATGGGGTTTCGTCGCCCGTGGATTCAAGCCGTGGCCATGGCGATGGTTCCGCACGCTCGATCAGGCTGGTCAGGCCGGCACCCCGAAAAGGCAAACAGAGAGGCCCGAAGGAGGCCGGAAAGCTTGACGGCTCCACGAGTTTGCGTTGTAATCACGCGCTTTGCATCGTTCCCCCTTTGGGGCCGCGACGTAGCTATAGCGGTTTCAACGATGGTTCTGGCCAGGTAGCTCAGTCGGTAGAGCAGCGGACTGAAAATCCGCGTGTCGGCAGTTCGATTCTGCCCCTGGCCACCAAGTAAAAACCCATTGTAATCAATAAGATGAATTGGTTTCTCCTGGGTGGATCGGAGAGCCTGAGCGGCGTTTTGAGCGTTTTCTGACACTTTTCTGGCAGTGTCGACCGCGCTCACGTGCGCCCCCTTGCGCTTATCGGCCACTGGCCGCGGCAAAAATTCACGCGCCGTAGCTAGTAGCTATGCGTAATTCCCCACCAAGGAGTTGCCTATGCGTCCCCCTTCGTTTTTATTCCCCGTCGTGACATCGGCGACTGATTGTGCCGGCCGCATATTCATTTCGGCTATGGATGAATAAAAGAATTTAAATAGAGCTCTGGCGCGCGAATAAAGATAATTACAATATATTCTAAATACCTAATATTTACTTCTGGCACCCCTTGTTGCCATGTTTGACTCTGGCAACCGGGTGCCACGCCCTTTCCATCTAATATACCGAGGGAGTGCGGCCGCGAGGCATGCAGGAAGGGCTTTGTATTGACTCTGGAACCAGGATGAATGCTGAAGTAAAAGTCGAGAACCATGCCCGGCAGGACATCAAATATTCGACCTGCTATATGTGCGCGTGCCGTTGCGGCATCAAAGTGACCCTGGAGGATGGCAAGGTGCGCTTCATCCAGGGAAATCGCGATCACCCGACCAACCAAGGGGTGCTTTGCGCAAAGGGCTCGGCCGGCATCATGAAGCAATACTCCGCGGCCAAGCTTGCCCAACCTCTCATCAGAAAGCCGGGAAGCGAGCGCGGGGAGGGGGTGTTCGAGGTAATAGCCTGGGATCAGGCTCTGGATATGTTGACCGAGCGCCTGCAGGAAATTCGCGCTACCGATCCGTCCAAACTGGCGTTTTTTACCGGCCGGGACCAGATGCAGGCCTTGACTGGACTTTGGGCGCAGCAGTTCGGCACTCCAAACTGGTCGGCTCACGGCGGTTTTTGTTCCGTCAATATGGCGGTCGCCGGACTTTATTCCGTCGGCTTCTCCTTTTGGGAGTTCGGCGCCCCGGATTGGGACTACGCCAAATACTTCATACTTTGGGGGGTTGCCGAGGACCATTCCTCCAATCCCATCAAGATCGGACTGGAAAAGCTCAAGCGTGGAGGCGGCAAGTTCGTGTCAGTGAACCCGGTGCGCACGGGGTACTCCGCGATTGCTGACGAGTGGATCCCGATCAAGCCCGGAATGGACGGATTATTTGCGCTTTCCATCGTCCACGTGCTGTTGACGCGCGAGTTGTTCGACTACGACTTTCTGGCCCGCTATACCAATGCCACGTGGCTGGTCATCGACCGTCCGGGGCATGCCAGTCATGGTTTGTTCCTGAGAGACGAAGAGGGGCAGCCGCTGATTTGGGACATGGAGCGCGAGAGGTTCGTCAACGGGCTCGCGGCCGACATAGCGCCGGCCATGTTTGGGGAATACGTCGCTCCTGACGGCAGCAAGGTGAAGACGGTGTTCACGCTGACGGTCGAGCGTTACCTTGACGAGCGTTATGCGCCGGCCAATGTGGCGGCTGCCTGCGGTGTATCCGCCGAAACCATCGAAAGGCTTGCGGTTGAAATGGCCCATGTGGCCTTCAAGGACGCGGTGGAATTGCCTATCGCCTGGACCGACGTCTGGGGGCGCAAGCATGACAAGGTGGTGGGGCGTCCCGTGGCGATGTATGCGATGCGCGGCATTTCTGCACATTCCAATGGCTTCCATGCCTGCCGCGCCATCCATTTGATACAGATGCTCCTCGGGGCGCTCGATGGGCCGGGCAATTTTCGCGCGCGCGCGCCCTATCCCAAGCCCATTCCCCCGCATCAGCTGCCGGAAAACAATCTCGATATCATCAATGCGCCCAATACCCCGCTGTCTCGGCCGCCGCTGGGTTTTCCGACCCGCCCCGAGGATCTGGTGGTGGATGAATTCGGCAACCCCCTGCGCATCGACAAAGCGTACTCTTGGGAAGCGCCGTTCTCGGCGCATGGGCTCATGCATATGGTGATCACCAATGCCACCAATCATGACCCCTATGCGATTGACACCCTGATCCTGTTCATGGCCAACATGGCATGGAATTCCAGCATGAATACCAAAAACATCCAGGACATGCTGCGTGAAAAGGATCCCGAAGAGCCGGGCCAGTACAAAATTCCGTTCCTTGTGGTGGTGGACGCCTTCCACTCCGAGATGGTCAATTTTGCGGATCTGGTACTCCCCGACACGACATACCTGGAGCGGCATGATTGCATCTCGCTGCTGGACCGCCCGATCTCCGAGCCCGATGCCGCCGCCGATGCCATTCGTTATCCCTTGGTCGACACTGGGCGCGACGTGCGCCCCTGGCAGGAAGTGATGGTGGAACTGGCTTCGCGCCTCAAGTTTCCTGCGTTTACCAACAAGGATGGCACGCGCAAATTCAGGAATTACCCGGATTTCATCATCAATTATCAACGTAGCCCTGGGGTCGGCTTTCTCGCCGGCTGGCGCGGCAAGGATGGCGAATCGTCGCTGTACGGCGAGCCCAACCCAAAGCAATGGGAAAAATACATCGAAAACCAGAGTTTCTTTGCCCACCATTGGCCGGATGGCCAGAAGTACATGCGCTACATCAACCGCGACTACCTGGAAGAGGCGGTCAGGGCGGGTTTTGTCGGCAAGGTGGAGCCCATCATCATGCAGATATATTCCGAGCCGATGCAAAAATTCCGCCTCGCGGGACAGGGGCTCTACGATGGTCCGCAGCCCAAGGATCCTGCGGATCGGGAGCGCTTGGCAAAGTATTTCGATCCCCTGCCCATGTGGTACGAACCGCTTGAGCAGCAGCGTGTGGATGATGAGGAATATCCATTTTTTGCACTTACCCAGCGCCCGATGTTCATGTATCACTCCTGGGATTCGCAAAATGTCTGGCTGCGCCAGATCATGGCCCAAAACTATCTGTACATGAATGCCGCGCGCGCGGCTTCCATGGGGATCAAGGATTACGACTGGGTCTGGGTGGAGTCTCATAACGGCAAGATTCGCTGCCAGGTCAAAACCATGGAGGGCACGCAGGAAGATACTGTGTGGACCTGGAATGCCATAGGCAAGCAAAAGGGCACATGGGGGCTTGATCCGGATGCTTCGGAGGCGACCAAGGGATTTTTGCTCAACCACCTGATCTCCGAGTTGTTGCCGGAAAAGCAGGGGGAACGGCGCATCACCAATTCCGACCCCATTTCCGGACAGGCGGCCTGGTTCGATCTAAAGGTCAAGGTCTACAAGGCGGCGGCGGGCGAAAGTGGCTCCTGGCCGCAATTCCCCCAAGTGAGGCGCTTGCCGGCAGACCGGGCTTCGCGCCCCGAGGTGTTGCGTTATGACGCCCGCGGCCACGAAAAGAACTAAGAGAGAACCGGCATGAGATTAGGATTGGTCATTGACCTGGATGTGTGCGTCGGATGCCATGCCTGTGCCGTGGCGTGCAAGGAATGGAATGCGTCGGGCACCACCGGGCCGTTATCCGATTACGATCCGTACGGTGCGGAGCCTTCAGGTGTATGGTTTAACCGCATCCGCCATTATGAAATTGGTGAGTACCCCAACAGCAAAACGATTAACTTTCCGATGTCCTGCATGCACTGCGAGGACGCGGACTGCGTCACTGTCTGCCCCACGGGGGCCTCGTACAAGCGGGCCGAAGATGGCATCGTGCTCGTGGATCAGAACAAATGCATGGGCTGCAATTACTGCTCATGGGCCTGCCCCTATGGTGCCCGCGAGTTGGATCGCTCGTCTGGCACGATGAAAAAATGCACGCTCTGCATCGACCGCATCTATGATCAAGACCTCCCGGTCGAAGAGCGGCAGCCTGCCTGTGTGCTGACCTGTCCGGCGCATGCCCGCATGTTCGGGGATCTGGATGATCCGGGGTCGGCAGTTAGTGCGGCGGTGCGCGAGCGTGGGGGCTACCAGCTGCTGCCGGAGCTTGGCTACAACCCGACGAATCATTACCTGCCGCCACGCAAGCCCAAACCCATTCCTTCCGGCGAATCCGGCCATGGCGTGATGGCAAAGGTAAAAAAGCTTGTCAACAGGGTGGTGAGACGGTAGGACGCGCCTCTTCCCGAGAGGGGGTGCCTGCTCTTGATTGCATAGCGAATGGCGAACTAGGAACTTTGTCATGCATCCAGCTTTTTCCGTAATTTTCTTTACTGTGGCGTCCGGCGCAGGTTTCGGCTTGTTTGTCCTGCTTTATCTGGCCGATCTTTTCCATTTGGGGGGAGGGCTAACCGCGGACGCCAATGCGCTGGCAGGATTGCTTGCTATTTGTTTCGTCGGTGGGGGGCTGTTGTCGTCCACTTTCCATCTCGCTAATCCCAAGAACGCCTGGCGTGCCTTTACGCGCTGGCGCACTTCGTGGCTGGCGCGCGAAGGGGTTTTCGCGGTCGCGTTTTTTCCCTTCGCCGTGCTCTACCTCGTTCTGGCTTGGCTTGATGTCGCGCGGGATCTGCGGTTGGTGCTGGGATTTTTCGCCTGTCTGTTTGCCTGGGCGACGCTTTTTTCTACTGGAATGATATACGCCTGTCTCAAGACGATACGCCAATGGAATACCCCTCTGGTTCCTGCGGCATATATGGTGTTGGGTCATTTTTCCGGGGCCATGATCCTGCTCGTCATCGCGCTGTATTCGGGCGCAGCCTTTCTGCCCTACGAAGTTCTTGCGCTAGCACTCCTGATCAGCGCCGCTTTTATCAAGGCGATCTACTATTTTTGGGTGATGCGTCCCTATGGTTCCACCATCAACACGGCCACAGGGTTTACGCGCGGAAAGGTACGCCTGCTGGATACTGGTCATACTCATGGTACCTTCCTGACGCGCGAGTTCGGGTTCCAGGTCCGGGCAGGCACTCGCTTGCTGCTGAAGGCGGGTTTTTTCCTGTTCGCCACTGGCCTGCCTTTGACCATGCTGGCGCAGGGACAGGCCTTGCAAGCGCAATCTGCGTTCGCGGCCATGGTGTGCGTGTTGCTCGGGCTCGTGCTTGAACGGTGGCTATTTTTTGCCGAGGCGCGACACGTAGTCAATCTTTTCCATGGCGCGCAGCGCACCTGAGCTGAATAGCGAAGTGCGCGGTGCCTTTTGGCGATTACCCAAACGTGTGCGAGAAAGTGGCAGGAACTTTTTGGTATATTAGCGCCTTCTGATTGTCAGGGCGTGTCCCAAGGGGAACGGTTCATGTTTGGAAATATGTACGGCTTTAAGGAAATTGACCCTGCCCAGCTGGCGCAACTCAGGCTGCGGCAAGCGATAAGGTTAATAGATGTGCGTACGGACGCCGAATTTGCCGCTGGGCACATCGAGGGGGCCATCCATTTGCCTTTGCACCTCCTTCCATTCAAGGCTGACGAGCTGGCTGGCGGAGGCACGGTCGTGTTTTATTGCCGTTCCGGTGCCCGTTCCGCCCAAGCCGCGGCCTTCATGGCTTCTCGTGGAGTGGGGGAGGTTTATAATCTGGTCGGCGGTATCATGGCCTGGGCACAGGCTGGCCAGGCATTGGCAGCTTGAGCGCTTGCCCAGTTCCGGCCATGATATTTGACGGCCACCTGTTGAAATTCCTTTCAGGGTGGATTATTTTAGTAGCCCCTGATTTATTAACCTAACCAAACTCCCGGAGAACCGAGACATGAATTTTGATAAAGAGCTGGATGCCCGTGGCTTGAATTGCCCGTTGCCTATCCTCCGCACCAAAAAAGCCCTGGCGGAAATGACCTCGGCGCAGGTGCTGAAGGTGGTCGCCACCGATCCGGGCTCTGTGAAGGACATGCAGGCTTTTGCGAAGCAGACGGGCAATGAACTGGTTTCCTCCGCCGAGACTGGTGGCGAATACACTTTCTTCATGAAGAAAAAATAGGACTTTACAACCGTGCCCTCAAGGGCCGCCATCAAAGGAGACGAGTCACATGGAAACCAAGAAGTTGGCCATTATCGCTACCAAAGGCACGCTGGACTGGGCCTACCCCCCTTTCATTTTGGCGTCCACCGGGGCGGCCTTGGGTTACGAGGTGGAGGTTTTTTTCACGTTCTATGGCTTGCAGTTGCTGCGCAAAGGCGATTTGTCTGCTTTGAAAGTGAGCCCGTTGGGTAACCCTGGCATGCCCATGAAGATGCCCTTTGGGCCGAAGTGGTTCAAGGGTATCAACTGGAATATCCCGAATGCCGTCCAGTCGCTGGTGCCGTTTTATGAAAACGTCGCCACAAGCCTGATGAAGATGACGATCAAGAATAACGGCGTGGCCAGCATTCCCGAATTGAGGACCCTGTGTCTTGAGGCCGACTGCAAATTCATCGCCTGCCAGATGACCGTCGAGTTGTTTGGTTTTGACCATAGCAACTTTATTGACGGCATCGAGTATGGGGGTGCCGCGACCTTCTTTGAATTTGCGGGCGAGTCCGATATCTGCCTCTTTATTTGAGGCTGTTCGGTCCCCCTCAGCGGGGCAAGCTTGAGTGAACTAAGCCGGGCTTCGTCTCGGCTTTTTTCATTCCTGTTTCTGGGCGGAAATTTACATATTAGAAATAAATAATAATCAAATATTGTATTGAACTTTCCGAATTTGGCTCTAGTCTACTGGTTAGAACAAAAATAAATTAAATAGGAAGGCGCGCAATTTACCCCCTTCAAGGAGCGGGCATGGCTACCTACGCTGAAATGCGTGAAATCTACGACGACATCCGTGGTGATTTTCGCTATGACCACGAGCTCAATGGCTGTCTCAATTGCGGGATCTGTACGGCCACCTGCCCCTCGGCGCAGTTCTATGATTACAGCCCGCGCGAAATTGTCCAGTTGCTCTGGACCGAAAACATCGAGCAAATCTACGACGCCATGCAGGAGAAAATCTGGGCTTGTGCCCAGTGCATGACTTGCGCAGCGCGTTGTCCCTTCAAGAATTCTCCGGGCGGCCTGGTCATGATCATGCGGGAAGTTGCGATCAAGCATGGCATGCAGTCGGCCAAAGACGTCTTGCGGCCTTTCGGACGAGTGATGCTGAAGCTCATCACTACCGGCAATCAGCTATCCCCCGACATGATACAGCCGGACCATTTTCCTGACTGGGGCCCGAATATCCAGAAAGTGGAAGGGAACTTGAAGACCCTGCGCAAGGCCATTCCCATGCGCACGCTGCAGACCACAGATACTGCATGGGAGGTCTCTCTCAAGACCTCGGTGGAGATGTACACCATCTGGGAAATGACCGGGGTGCTCAATTCCCTTGAGGCCATGGATGAAAATCTTTTCGATGTCATCGAAGACTTCATCGACGAGAAGCGCGAGGAATATGACGAGTGGCTGGAAGAACAGGAAGACAAGGAAGACTGAATTGGCTTTTATTTGACGGGAGCGAATCGGCATCCCGAAAATCGCAAGGAGTTGGAGCATGACGACGGAACACACCCAGGGAATCGCCGGACACGGTTCTTTTTTTCAGCCCACGCACCTGGCAACTGATGAGGCCGCCAAGGCGACCGAGTGGGTGCGGAAGCATGTCGACCGCCGCACCATGGATCTGGGCGAGCGCATGGATGACATCCGCGAGCACATGTGGGAACTCGAGAAAGATGGCGAGATCATCGTTCACAGGATCAACGATGCGCATAAGCCCGTAGAGGTTAAGACCTTGTTCGGCTGGACCAAGAAGATCCCCACGGTCCAGCTCTGGCATCACAAATCATGCGGGCAATGCGGCAACATTCCGGGGTATCCGACTTCCCTTTTGTGGTTCATGAACGAGTTTGGCTATGAGCCCGGGCGCGACTATCTCGACGAAACCGACCAGACCTCGTGCACTGCATGGAATTATCATGGTTCCGGCATAGGCAACG
>JAJXXS010000383.1 GCA_021780975.1 Pseudomonadota bacterium | reverse complement strand
GGTGCCAGCCAGCCTGCCTGTCTAGGATGCACCTAAGCGTGCAAGTGCATGCCAGTTCTCCGCAACGAGACGGCGCCAAGCCGTCTCCTCCGGTTGGCCGGACCCCCCAAGGGTTCGGCTTTTTTTTGCGCGGTCATTATGCCCGCAGTCATGATGCCACTGGCAATGGATCTCCGCGGTCGTTTGCATCGCAATACTGACTGCATTAAATTCCGATTATTTTTGGCGGGGCGTGAGTAATTTCTGGTCGATCCCGCCCGTTGTTGGGAACGCGCGAATCTGCCAGTCTCACCACGCTTCAATATCTGAGAGGAAGCCGACTCATGTATGACACCTTCAAGCCGGAGCACCCGATGGGTCTGATGGATTTTGTGCGCGCCGCAAAATCCTGTGTCCGCGAAATCACCCCGGCAGAATTGATCGAGAAGCTGAAAAACAAGGAAGACATGCTGCTGATCGACGTGCGCGAACACGGCGAATTCGAACAGGGGCACATCCGCGGGGCACACCTGGTGCCGCGAGGGCTTATTGAGGCCGCTGCCGATCCAAGCTATCCCAAGCACGTACCGGAGCTTACCGCCGCCCGCGATCGCCAAGTCATCGTCTATTGCGCGACCAGCGGCCGTTCCGCCATGGCTGCCGCCGTTCTCCAGATGATGGGCTTCAAGAATGTCCTGAATCTGGGAGGCGGCTACGCCCGCTGGGCGTCCGAAGGCATGCCCCAGGTGCACGAGGCCATCTACTGAGCTCGGAACTGGTTGGGCAGGCGCAAGGTTCCCTCACGCGCGTTGCCCGCTGCCGCGGAAGCGCTTTCAGAGAAGCCATTCCGGGAGGCCAGCGTCATGCCATGGAGCGATGAATTTTAGCGGTGGCAGTTGCAGGAGCCCCGACCATTGGGCTAAGGTCTTTGCCGCGCTTACTCACGCTTCACGCCGCATGACATCCGAAATCGATCTCAACGAAGAGACGCTGGGGACCGAAACGGTCTTTGAGGGACGCTTGCTGCATGTCAGGCGTGACCGCGTCAGGCTGCCCAACGGCGCAGAATCGGCGCGCGAGTACATCGTGCATCCCGGGGCCGTGGTGATCCTGGCGCTTTTTGACAATGGCGATGTGCTGCTCGAGCGCCAGCACCGCTACGCTCTGCATAGGGATTTTTTCGAGGTGCCGGCTGGCAAACTGGGCGCGGGCGAGGACGAGGAAGCCTGCGCCCGGCGCGAACTGCTGGAAGAGACCGGTTATACGGCGCTGTCCTGGCGCTGCCTGACCACGCTTTACCCTTGCATCGGCTATTCCGACGAACGCCTGGTCTATTTCGTCGCCGAGGGTTTGCAGGCCGGTGCGCCGCAGCGCGATGAGGACGAGTTCCTCGAAGTGCTGCGGTTGCCTTTTGCCGAAGCCTTGGCGTGGATACGCGACGGGCGCATCTGCGATGCCAAGAGCGTCGCCGGGTTGCTGCTTTTGCGCTGAGCCGGCCCTGGCGGCTAAAATGGGCTTTTACCCGAGCCGGCCATGACCGCCCTCAAAAACGATACTTTCCTGCGGGCGCTCATGCGCGAACCCGTGGCCTACACGCCGGTGTGGCTGATGCGCCAGGCGGGCCGCTACATGGCCGAATACAACGCCGTGCGCGCGCGCGCCGGCAGTTTTATGGCGTTGTGCAAGAGCCCAGACCTGGCCACCGAGGTCACCCTGCAGCCTCTGGCGCGGTTTCCGCTGGACGCGGCGATCCTGTTTTCCGACATCCTCACCGTGCCCGATGCCATGGGCCTCGGGCTGTACTTCGTCGAAGGCGAGGGGCCGCGTTTCGAACGGCCGCTGCGCGAGGAATGGGCGATCCGCGATCTCAGCCCGCCCGACCCCGTCGAACATTTAGGCTACGTGCTGGATGCCGTCCGCCAGATACGCCGCGCGCTGGACGGCTCGGTGCCGCTCATCGGCTTTTCCGGCAGCCCCTTCACGCTCGCCTGCTACATGGTGGAGGGGGAAAGCTCCAGCGATTTCCGCTACACCAAGACCCTGCTGTATCGCCGTCCGGATTTGCTGCACCGCATCCTGGAGGTGAACGCCCAGGCGGTGACGGATTATCTGAATGCCCAGATCGAAGCGGGCGCCCAGGCCATCATGATTTTCGATACCTGGGGGGGTGTACTCACCCAGCATGCCTACCGTGAATTTTCCCTGGCCTACATGGCGCGCGTGGTCGGCGGCCTCAGGCGCGAGCGCGATGGCAAGCGCGTGCCACACATCGTTTTCACCAAAGGCGGCGGTTTGTGGCTGGAAGACATCGCCGCCATCGGCTGTGATGCGCTAGGGCTGGACTGGACGGTGGACCTGGGCAATGCGCGTCAGCGGGTGGGTGATCGCGTGGCCTTGCAGGGCAACCTCGACCCTGCTGTGCTGCTGGGCGAGGCCCAGGGGGTGGAACGCGAAACGGCCCGTCTGCTGGCCGCGTATGGTCGCGGCAGCGGCCACGTATTCAACTTGGGGCACGGCATTTCCCAATACACGCCGGTGGAAAATGTTGCCGCCCTGGTCGACGCGGTGCACCGACTGAGCCCCCCGTATCACGTCTAAACCCACTCTGTCCGGGCTGCCCGCCCGGCCGGCCCGGAGTGGCGGAGCGCCCCACGGGCTGGCATATCGCACTTCACTTATGCACAAACACAGTGCTGCGGAAAAAAAATCTCTGCAACGCTATTGACATCCCGGGTTTGTTATATCCAATTGATTAATATGACTTTTGTGCCGCGCACATTTTTTTGGCTTGGCCTTGGCGCGGCTTATTCAGGGCGTTTTGGGCGATTTTCATCAAACAACCCACAAAACTATCCACAGAATTTGTGGGTAAGAGGAAAAAGCTGATACAAGACAAATTGTTATCAGGTAAACCGTGAAATTGGCCGAGGAGTCGACCATAACTTCCGAAGTGCTGGTCAGGGTGGTAGTGGATGCTCCGCTTTACCGCTCTCTGGACTATCGTGCGCCCCAGCCGCTTGCCTCGGGCACCCTGGTGGTGGTGCCGCTGGGGCGCAGGCGCGCCGTGGGCGTCGTGACCGCAAGCGGGGTGGATCCGGGCATCGCGCTGGAGCGGATACGGCCGATAGAGCGGATCCTCTCGGATCGCCCTGCGCTGACGCCAGCGCTCATGGAATTGGCGGCCTTTTGCGCGCGCTATTACCACCACCCCCTGGGCGAGGTCTTGATGACCGCGCTGCCGCCCCGGCTGCGCGATATCCGGCCTTATCGTGCAGCGCGCAATTGGGTGGCGCTTACCGCCGCAGGGCGCGAAGCGCTTGGCCAGCTGCCGCCGCGCGCGCACGCGCGCAAGCGCGCGCTGGAGTGGCTCGCGCAACGACCATGCGCCGCGCGCGAGGAGTTGCGCGCTGCGTTGCCGGAGGCGGTCGCGCTGGTGCCGCAACTGGAGCGCCTCGGCTGGGTTGCCCGTCTGACGGAGGGGCTGCGGGTGGCGCCGGCGGAGGGCACCTTGGGTCCGGCGCTGACGGCTGAACAGGAAGATGCCTTGCGCGTCGTGGAGGCGGGGCTGGGCAGCTTTGGCGCCTATCTTCTGCATGGCGTAACCGGCAGTGGCAAGACCGAGGTGTATCTGCGCCTGCTGCAAAGAGTGCTCGCCTGCGGCGGGCAGGGGCTGGTGCTGGTGCCGGAAATCGCTCTCACGCCGCAGTTCGAGGCAGGCATCAGGGCACGTTTTCCGGGCCGGCGCGTGGTGTCCCTGCATAGCGCGCTGAGCGAGGGCGCGCGTGCGGACAACTGGCTGGCTGCCGCGGAGGCCGACATCCTCCTGGGCACCCGTTCTGCCGTCTTTGCGCCATTGCCGCGCCTGGGAGCGGTGGTCGTGGATGAGGAGCACGACGCCTCCTTCAAGCAGCAGGAGGGCTTGCGCTATTCGGCACGCGACATGGCCGTGGCGCGAGCACGCCAAGCCGGCGTGCCCGTCCTCCTGGGGAGTGCCACGCCGGCGCTGGAGAGTTGGCAGCAGGCCGAGCGCGGCCGCTATCGACGCCTGAGCCTGACGCGCCGCGCTGTGCCGGG
>JAJXXS010000264.1 GCA_021780975.1 Pseudomonadota bacterium | reverse complement strand
GTCGTTGGACGGTGTGATGGTGGAGGCGGGGGGAATCGAACCCCCGTCCGCAAGTCCTCTACAGCCAGTTCTACATACTTAGCCTTGTCTTTTGATTTGACCCGCAACCCGCCGATAGGCAGGCTGGTTGCGAGCGATCCGCTAGGTTTTCGTGCATGCCCGCGCGGCGAGGACGTGCCTTACTTCCTGCTGTTTATGACGCTGCTGCTGGTTTTACCCAGCCCGACCCGCAGGCCGATCGGTGCAGCGTCCGGCCCTTAAGCGGCCAGAGCGTAAGATTCGTCGTTGGCGACTATCTTTGTTACGGATGGATTTACGAGGTAGCCCGATCCTCGGTATGCCCTAACTGCTTCGCAACCCACGTCGAAACCGGGTCGCCCCCCAAAAGGTGAAGCCAGACTTTGCTGAAATCCGGCTGAATCAGATTCTAAGCGATAGATGAGGTCGCCGCCAGAAAGTTCAATACCTCTTCCGGTCTGGCGATGCAGGCGAGGGCTTGCCAGTCCTGCGGGCGATCGTGCCCGGCCAGGTAGCCCCAGAGCGCGACCAGGGATTCCATGCCGGCCGCTCGAGCGGCCTCGACATCGCGTTCCGCATCGCCGACATATAGACAGGCCGCCGCGGCGAGGCCCAGTTCATCGGCGGCGTAGTGCATGGGATCGGGATGCGGCTTGGGCTGGGGACAGGTATCGCCGCTGACGATGGTGGCGGCGCGGTCGGCCAGATTGAGCAGGGAAAGCAGGGGCTCGGTGAAGCGGGCGGGCTTGTTGGTGACCACCCCCCAGGGAATGCGGCGCGCCTCCAGGGCGTCGAGCAGCTTCGGGATGCCTTCAAAGAGGCGCGAGTCGCGGCAGATGTTTTCTGCGTAGAGATTGAGGAAGTCGCTCCGGTAGGCTTCGAATTCCGGGTGGTCGGAGCCCAATCCAAAGCCGATCTTGAGCAACCCCCGCGCGCCGTGGGAGGCGTGGGGACGGATATCCGCAGCGGGCAGCGGCGGGAGGCCATGTCTGGCGCGCAGCAGATTGAGGGCCAAGCCCAGGTCGGGCGCGGTATCGACGAGAGTGCCGTCCAGATCGAAAAGGATGGCCTGGAAGGCCAGGCGATTCTGTCTCACGCAGCCGCTCTCATGGTTTGCGGCACGCCATCAGGTAATTCACGTCGGTATCCGGCTCCAGCTTGTAGACCCTGGTGAGCGGGTTGTAGGTCATGCCGACGAGTTCGGTGACTTCCAGCCCGGCTTCGCGCGCCATGCGGGCAAGCTCGGCGGGGCGCAGGAATTTGGCGTACTCGTGGGTGCCGCGCGGCAGCAGCTTGAGCATGTATTCGGCGCCCAGCACTGCCAAAAGATAGCTCTTGAGGTTGCGGTTGAGGGTGGAGAAAAACACCCAACCGCCGGGTTTGGCGAGGCCGGCGCAGGCGGCCACCACGCTGGCCGGCTCAGGGACGTGTTCGAGCATTTCCATGCAGGTGACGACATCGAATGCGGCAGGCGATTCGGCGGCCAGGGCCTCGGCGGCGATCAGGCGGTAATCCACTTTGAGGCCCGATTCGTAGAGATGCAGGCGCGCCACCTTGAGCGCCTTTTCCGATAAATCGATGCCGGTGACCTGAGCTTCCTTGGCAGCCAGGCTTTCCGCCAGGATGCCGCCGCCGCAGCCGATGTCCACGATGGTTCTTTGCGCCAGTCCGCCGCTGACGCGTTCGATCCAGCCCAGGCGCAGCGGGTTGATGTCGTGCAGGGGCTTGAACTCGGAGTCCGGATCCCACCAGCGGTGGGCGAGCTCGCTGAATTTGGCGATTTCGGCGGGGTCGACGTTTTCGGTTTCGGGGGATGCAGCAGTCATGGCGTGTCCGTCAGGCATTGGGCAGGAGCTTCTGGCGCCAGTAGTTTACTCTCGCGCGCAGGTCACTTTCATCCAGCCCGAGCAGGCGGCCCTCGGAGACACGCGCTTCGCCGTCCACCCAGACATGCGTGACGTCCTGCCGGCCGGCCACATAAACGAGTTGGGACAAGGGGTCGAACACCGGTTGATGTTCCAGGCCGTCCAGCCGCACTGCCACCAGATCGGCGCGCTTGCCTGGTGTGATCGATCCCAGGCTTTCCTCCTGGCCGAGCGCGCGGGCGGCGTTGATGGTGGCTGCGGAGAGGATTTGGGCAGCGTTGGCAACCGTGGGGTCGCCGCTTGCGCCTTTGGCGAGCAAGGCCGCGAGGCGCATTTCCTCCAGCAGATCCAGACGGTTGTTGCTGGCAGGGCCATCCGTGCCGAGAGCGACGTTCACCCCGGCGGCACGCAAGGCCGCCAGGGGGGCGATGCCGGCGGCAAGCTTGAGGTTGGAAGCAGGGCAGTGCGCCACATGGCAGCCGTGGCGGGCCAGCGCTTCCATCTCGGCGGGAGTCAGGTGGACCGCATGCACGCCGATGAACTGGGCCGACAGCAGCCCGAGCCGCGCCAGGCGCTCCAGAGGACGGACGCCAAACTGCCGCTCGCTCTCGGCGAGCTCCTGCACCGTCTCGTGCACATGGATGTGGATGGGCAGCTCCAGTTGGCCCGAGAGCGTGGCGATGCGCGCAAAGGCCGCATCGTCCACGGTGTAGGGAGCGTGGGGAGCAAAGCTGAAACCCAGGCGCCGCTCGCCCTTGAAGCGATCGCGGATGGCGAGGCCCTTGTCCAGGTAATCATCCGGGTCGGCGGCATAGGCGGTGGGGAGCCCGATGACTATCATGCCGAGGACCGCGCGCATGCCGCTTTTCAGGACGGCCTCGGCGGTGGCATCGGGAAAGAAATACATGTCGTTGAAGGCGGTGATGCCGCCGCGCAGCATTTCCGCGCAGGCAAGCAGGCTGCCGTCGAACACGAAGTCGCGCCCGACATGGTGCTTTTCCGCCGGCCAGATGCGATTCTTCAGCCACTCCATGAGCGGCATGTCATCGCCATAGCCGCGCAGCAGACTCATGGCGGCGTGGCAGTGCAGGTTGATAAGGCCGGGGATGAGGACACGCCCGGGCAATTCCAGCGTGGTGCGCCCCAGATAGCGCTGGCGCGCTTCACGCGCCGGCAGCACGTCGAAGACGCGCCCGCCGTGCACGGCTACCGCGTGGTCGGCAAGCACGCCGGGCGCATCCACGGGGATGACCCAGGCGGGGTAAAGCAGAAGGTCGACGGTCGCGGTCATCAGGCAAGGGCGGATTTGCGCTGATTGTGGGGCCAAGCGCGGCCGCTGGGAAGGCCCCGGGGCGGCAGCCGTCACGTGGTAAAATAAACGGCTTTAATAACCAACAAGCGCTGGTTCAGCCCATGGATTCATTCGCCAAGGAAACTCTGCCGGTCAGTTTGGAAGAGGAGATGCGCCGCTCGTACCTCGATTACGCCATGAGCGTGATCGTCGGCCGGGCGCTTCCGGACGTGCGCGACGGCCTAAAGCCGGTGCATCGGCGGGTGCTCTACGCCATGAGCGAACTGAGCAACGACTGGAACAAGGCCTACAAGAAGTCGGCGCGCATCGTCGGCGATGT
Organism: Pseudomonadota bacterium; assembly: GCA_021780975.1. Lineage (GTDB taxonomy): Bacteria > Pseudomonadota > Gammaproteobacteria > Burkholderiales > Thiobacillaceae > JAJXXS01. The sequence continues at coordinate 554 of JAJXXS010000264.1, read as the reverse complement.
CATCGGTAAGTATCATCCCCACGGCGATACCGCGGTGTACGACACCATCGTGCGCATGGCGCAGGATTTCTCCCTGCGCTATCCGCTGATCGACGGCCAGGGCAACTTCGGCTCGGTGGACGGCGACAACGCCGCCGCCATGCGTTACACCGAAATCCGCATGGCCAGGATCGCGCATGAGCTGCTCGCCGACATCGACAAGGAAACGGTGGATTTCGGCCCCAACTACGACGGTTCCGAACAGGAGCCGCTGGTGCTGCCGGCGAAGATCCCCAACCTGCTGATCAACGGCTCGTCGGGCATCGCCGTGGGCATGGCGACCAACATCCCCCCGCACAATCTGTCCGACACCTGCGATGCCCTGATAGCGCTGCTGCGCGAGCCGGAAATCGGCATCGAAGGATTGATCGATATCGTCAAGGCGCCTGATTTCCCCACTGCCGGCATCATCTACGGCGTCGGCGGCGTGCGCGACGGCTACCGTACCGGCCGCGGTCGCGTGGTGATGCGCGCGAAGTGCCATATCGAGGAAGTGGAGAAGGGCGGCAAGCAGG
>JAJXXS010000204.1 GCA_021780975.1 Pseudomonadota bacterium | reverse complement strand
CCTTTTCGGGATTGGGCAGCGCGGCGGGTTCCAGGCGCAACGAGCGCCGCAGGGTACGCAGATTCCAGCCTTGGGGAAGGCGGGCTTTGCCCTGGATGTCGGCGAATTCGGCCGCGCAGACTTTCTTCATGCTGCGCGCGTAGCGCGTCATCACATCATAGCGGTGGGTGATGACGGCTTGCAGCGTTTGCAAATCCACCAGCGTCTTGCCCCGCTGCCATTGGATCTTGGGCGCCAGCTTGCGTACCTTGGCCAGGCCCAGGAAGGACAGCAGACGGATGTAGGTCCAGCCGATGTCGAATTCGAACCACTTGCTGGAGAGCTTGGCAGAGGAGCCGTAGGCGTGGTGGTTGTTGTGCAGTTCCTCCCCGCCGATGAGGATTCCCCAGGGAAAGATGTTGGTCGAGGCGTCTTCGCTGGCGAAATTGCGGTAACCCCAGTAATGCCCAAGGCCGTTGATGACGCCGGCTGCAAGCAAAGGGATCCACAGCATCTGCACGGCCCACATGGTCAGGCCGAGGGGCCCGAACAGCACGACGTCGAGGAGCAGCATGAGGGTCACGCCCCCCGCCGAATATTTGCTGTAGAGGTGGCGTTCGATCCAGTCGTCCGGGGTGCCGTGGCCATATTTCTCCAGGGTTTCGGGGTTTTTCGACTCGGCCCGGTAGAGTTCCGCGCCGCGCAGCAGGACCGTGCGTATCCCGCGCGTCTGCGGGCTGTGGGGGTCTTCTGCGGTTTCGCACTTGGCATGGTGCTTGCGGTGGATGGATACCCAGGCCTTGGTGACCATGCCGGTCGTCATCCAAAGCCAGAAGCGGAAGAAGTGGTTGACTGCCGGATGCAGGTCCACCGCGCGGTGGGCCTGGGAGCGGTGCAGAAATATGGTGACGCCGGCGATGGTGATGTGGGTCAGGACCAGCGTGACCACCACATAACCCCACCAAGGCAGGTCGAATACGGCCAATTGCATAATTACCCATTCAAAGATAAGGGAAAACCAATCTTAGGCCGGTGATGGGGGGGAGTCAATGACAGAACCCCCGGTCCCGTCGACGCGCCAATGCTATAGTGGACACGTCCATCGCCGGGGCGCCTCCCGCCTCCTCACAAGCCGCAGGCCATGTCCGTTCCCGTCTATCTTCCCAGGCCGCAGTTGCAGCAGCTTTTCGACGTGCTGATCGGATACGGCTATCGCATAATCGGCCCGGTCGCGCGCGACGGCGCGATCAGTTACGACGAAATCGTATCGGCGTCCGCCCTGCCGTGGGGCATACGCGTCCGCCAGGAGGCGGGTGTCTGCCGTCTGCAGACAGCTTCCGACGAGCGCGGTTTCGCCTGGGCCAATGGCCCGCAAGCGATCAAGCCATTGGTGTTTGCCCCGCTTGAGCCTCTTTGGCGCATGAGTCGGCGGGGAGCAAATTTCGAAGTGGAGGCGGTCAAGGCGGAGGAGCGCCCAACTGCCGTACTCGGCGTGCGCGCTTGCGACCTGGCGGCGCTCGCCTTGCAGGATAGGCACTTTCTCGGCGGTGCCCATGTCGATGCGCATTATGCGGCGCGGCGCGAGGGGCTTTTGCTCGTCGCGGTGAATTGTACCCATCCCGCGCCGACCTGCTTTTGTGCGTCCACAGGGGATGGGCCGCAGGCGGCATCCGGATTCGATCTCGCGCTCACCGAACTGGATGATGGCTATACGGTGTCTGCCGGTTCGCAGGTGGGCGAGGGCCTGCTATCCCATCTTGCGTTGCTCCCCGCGACGCCAAGCCAGCTGGCGGGTGTGCAGCAGGCGCTGCACCACGCTGCCGCTGTCCAGACGCGGAAACTGCCGGGGAGCAACCTGCACGACGTTTTGTTGGCGCGCCTCGACCATCCGCGCTGGCAAGAGGTGGCGGAACGCTGCCTCGCCTGCGGCAACTGCACGGCGGTGTGCCCGACCTGTTTTTGTCACGCCGAAACCGAGCAGGCGACGCTCGATGCTGGCAGCAGCACGCACCGGCGCGAGTGGGATTCCTGCTTCGGCGAGCGCCACGGCTATATCCACGGCAAGCAGTTGCGTCCCGCCACGCTGCAGCGCTATCGCCAATGGCTCACCCACAAGCTCGCCACCTGGCATGAGCAGTATGGCCGCTCCGGCTGCGTCGGCTGCGGCCGCTGCATCGCCTGGTGCCCGACAGGCATCGACATCACCGAGGAGGCCGCCGCGCTCTGCGCCCCTCAGCCATGAACGCCGCCCACCTGCCGCAACCGGCCGAGATCGTCGAGCGCATCCGTGAGTCCGACAACATCTTCACCCTGAAGCTGCGCTTTGCCGATGCCGCGTACCAGGCAAACTACTGCTACGCCCCTGGCCAGTTCAATATGGTGTATCTGCCGGCGGTGGGCGAAGTACCGATCTCGCTGTCCTCGGATCCCGAGGACGACCATCTCGCCCATACCATCCGCGTCGCCGGACGGGTGACGCGCGGCCTGGCGGAGCTGAAATCGGGCGACAGCCTCGGCCTGCGCGGCCCCTACGGGCGCGCCTGGCCGCTGGCAAGCGCTCTCGGCAAGGACGTGGTGGTGGTCACCGGCGGCCTGGGCTGCGCGCCGGTGCTCGCCGTCATCCACTACGTACTGCGGCGGCGCAGCGCCTTCCGCCGCTTGGTTGTCATCCAGGGCGTCAAGCATGGCCACGACCTGATCTGGGCGGCTGCCTATGCGGCGTGGGCGCAACAGCCTGACTGCCAGATCCTGGTGGCGGCCGATGCCGCCGATGCGTTGTGGCCCTGGCATGTGGGCAGCGCCATTCCCCTCATCGAGCAGGCCCAGTTCGACCCGGCGCACGCGGTCGCCATGCTGTGCGGTCCCGAGGGCATGATGGTGGCCGCCGCGCGTGCGCTGGCGGCGCGCGGACTGGACGAATCGGCGATCCACCTGAGCCTGGAGCGCAACATGCAATGCGCCGTCGGCCTGTGCGGGCACTGCCAGTTGGGCGGGCACTTCATATGCCGGGACGGCCCGGTGTTCGCCTATCCCGAGGTCAAACTCCTGCTCGAGCGAGGCGGCCTGTGAACGAGCACCGGCCGCGCATCGCAGTGCACAAGTTCGCCTCCTGTGACGGTTGTCAGCTGGCCCTGCTCAATGCCGGTGAGGCTTTTCTGGAGTTGACCAGGCTGGCTGACATCGTGCATTTCGCCGAAGCCGGGTGGTACGAACCCGCAGCGGCCGTCGACATCGCCTTCGTGGAGGGCAGCATCTCGACGCCGGAGGACGTCGAGCGCATCCGGGCGGTGCGCGCTTCCGCGCGCCATCTGGTGACCATAGGCGCATGCGCCACGGCGGGCGGGCTGCAGGCCCTGCGTAACGGCCTCACGCAATCCGCCGACTGGCTGGCGGCGGTCTATGCCAGCCCCGAGTATGTCCGCAGCCTGCCCGACTCCCAGCCGGTGGCAGCGCACGTGGCGGTGGACGTGGAATTGTGGGGCTGCCCGGTGACCACAGAGCAGGTGCTGGCGGCGACCGGGGATCTGCTGCGCGACATCGCGCCGGCCATCCTTGCCGAACCAGTGTGCGTGCAATGCAAGCAGCGCGGCCTTGCCTGTGTGCTGGTGAGCCGCGGGGAGCCCTGCCTGGGCCCCGTCACGCGCGGCGGCTGTGGCGCCTTGTGCCCGGCGGTCGGGCGCGCCTGCTACGGTTGCTTCGGCCCCGCCGGCCTGCCCAATACCGCCGCTCTGGCGCGGCGCTTCGAAGACCTCGGGCTGCGCAGGGAGGATATCGCACGGCGCTTTCTGTTCATCACGCCTGCCGCCCAGCCTTTTCGCGACGCCAGCCGCCGCTACCAGGATCCCGAGCGTGAGTGAATCGCGCACGCTGGCGGTACACATCCCGGTTTTGACGCGGGTGGAAGGCGAAGGCGCCCTGGATCTGCGCATCGCCGAGGGCGTCATCGAGGAACTGAAGCTGCGCATCTTCGAGCCGCCGCGGCTGTTCGAGAAATTTCTCGAAGGGCGCCATTTCATGGAAGTCCCCGACATGGTGGCGCGTATCTGCGGCATCTGCCCGGTGGCCTACCAGATGAGCGCGGTTCATGCCCTC
>JAJXXS010000132.1 GCA_021780975.1 Pseudomonadota bacterium | reverse complement strand
ACACCCGCCGACTGTTCAAGGAAATCGGATAAGACATGGCGATGAATCTGATCATACAGGGCAAGGACATTCCCACGCCCACGCTCAAGCAGCTCGCGAAACTCGCGCACGCAGACGAAATCAGGGCCTGGGGCCCCCAGGCATTTTGCCTGGCTGGCGCGGACGCCCGCCGGAAGGACGCCGTCGCCGCGCAGTGCGAGGCGCAGTGCCTGGACTGGGGTTACGTGCCCGAGGAGCGCAAGCTGAGGGATTTCGGGCTGCTGGTGATGGACATGGATTCCACCCTCATCACCATCGAATGCATCGACGAGATCGCCGACATGCTCGCCCTCAAGCCTCAGGTGGCGGCCATCACCGAGGCCGCCATGCGTGGGGAAATCGATTTCGCCGAAAGCCTGCGCCGCCGCGTCAGCCTGCTGCGCGGCCTGCAGGAATCGGCCTTGGCGCGGGTGTATGAAGAACGCCTGCGGCTCACCGGGGGCGCGGAAACCCTGCTTGACGCAGCAAAGCGTGCGGGAGTCAGGACGCTCCTCGTCTCGGGTGGCTTCACCTATTTTACCGAACGCCTGAAAGCGCGCCTGACACTGGATGCCACCGCTGCCAACACTCTGGAGATCGTCGATGGCCGGCTTACCGGCCGCGTGCTGGGGCCCATCCTGGATGCCGCGGGAAAAGCCGCCCGCCTGGCGGAAATGCGCGCCACCCTGGGGCTGGCGGCTGCTCAGGTGGTCGCCATCGGCGACGGCGCCAACGACCTCAAGATGATGGCGGAAGCGGGTGTGAGCATCGCTTTCCATGCCAAACCGGTGGTCCGCGCCCAGGCCAGCTACGCCCTCAGCTTCTGCACCCTGGAAGGCGTCCTGCCCCTGCTCGGGGAACCCGGAAGCCGACGAGCGGCCTAAGAATTCCCCTCAGAACTGCCGTAATCTATAGTCCAACAATATCCGTCTGACAGACGAAGATCATGAAAATCGAAAAACGTGTTGGTCCCGCGCGTACTGGCAAGGTCAACAAGACCCGCGCCAAAGGAACGGCTGCTGAAGTCCGCCCGTCTTCCACGGCCGGGGCGGACCGCGTGGAAATCGGCTCTGCCAGCACCACCCTGCGCATGGCCGAGGAAGCGCTGGAAACCGTCGACGTCGCCGACACGGCCAAGGTGGCGGCCGTCAAGTCCGCCATAGACGGCGGCACATTCCAGGTCGACGCCGAAGTGGTGGCCGACAAGCTGATCGACTCGGCCAAGGAATCCGTGAAGAAGCATACGCCCTGACGGGCGGGTGTGGCCTCGCCCACCGGGGCCCCGTCAAATGGCCTGGCCGGAAAAACCCGTCCCGGCCAAAGGCCTTGCCGTCTCTGCCTGGCGACAAAGGGTAGCGAGCGGCTCTGCCTCATGCAGGTGATTGCCCTGCACGTAGTCAAGACCGATGGCGCGCAGGATTTCCAGGGCCGCCTCGCTTTCCACGAATTCCGCAATGGTCTTGAGACCCACCAACTTGCCGAGGCGGTGGATGGATTCCACCATCGAACGATCGACGGCATCATGCTCCAGATTGCGCACGAAATTGCCGTCGATCTTGAGATAGTCGACCTTAAGGTTGCGCAGATAGTTGAACGAGGACAATCCGCTGCCGAAATCGTCGAGGGAAAAGCGGCAGCCGAAGGCGCGTAGTTCTCCCATGAACTGGTTGACCACGACCAGATTGCCGATGGCGGCAGTTTCCGTGATCTCGAAGCAGAGCGTCCTCGCGATGTCGGGGGCGTCGCGCAGATTCCCGTAAAGCATTTGGCGGAATTCCGGATCCTTGAGCGATGCGCCGGAAAGATTGATGGCAAACGACTGCACCGGTGCCCCATGCACCCCGGCCAAGCAGCTGCGGCATGCGCCAAGCGCCTTCTCGATGACCCAGCGATCGAGCTGAGGCATGAGGCCGTAGCGTTCCGCCGCGGGAATGAAGGACATGGGCAAAACCAGGCTGCCATCGTCCTCGATCATGCGCAGCAGGAACTCGACATGGCGGCCGTCCTGCCGGCCTAGGGGTACGACCTCCTGCCAGTACAGGTGCAGGCGATCTTCTTCCAGCGCCCTCTGGATGCGGCCGACCCACTGCATCTCGCTCCTGTGGCGCGCCAACTCAAGATCGCGCGGCTCGTAGACATGTATCTGATTGCGTCCCTTGTCCTTGGCCACATAGCAGGCCGCATCCGCTGCGGAAAGAAGATTGGCGGCCGAACCGCCCGTGGGTGTCACCATCACCAGGCCCTGACTCATGCCGACGGAAAAGATCTTTTCCCCCCATTTGAAGCGGAAGCCATCCACCGCAGCACGAAAACCATCGGCGACGTGGAGCGCATCCTCCGGCGAGCAGTTTTCCAGCAGCAGGGCGAACTCGTCCCCGCCCAGGCGGGCGAGGGTGTCGCGATGGCGCAACTGGTTTTTCAGGATGAGCGCGAGTTGGCGCAGGAGCTCGTCGCCGGCGGCATGGCCACAAGTATCGTTGATGACCTTGAACTGGTCGAGGTCCATGTAGCACAGCGCATGGGTGCGCCCGTAGCTCAGGCTCGACACCACCGCACGTTCCAGGCGCTGCTCGAATTCGCGCCGGTTCACCAGGCCGGTAAGCGCGTCATGGCTCGCCTGGTAGGCCAGCCGCGCGGTCGCCTGATCGATGCGCTCCTGCATCTGCTCGTGCATGGACTGCAGGCGCGCCGCCATGGCGTTGATCCCCTGCTGCAAGAGGCCGATCTCGCCGCCGCCGCCGGTTTCTGCACGTTCGTTCAAATAGCCTCCCCCGATGCGCCCCACCGTGCGCGCCAGCGCCAGGATGGGGCGGCTGATCTGCCGCCCCATCCGCCAGCCGATGAGTGCGCTCACGGCCAGCCCCGCGAGCAGCACGGCCAGACTTTGCAGAATGGCGCGGTGCTGGCTTCTGAGGGTGGCGGCGCGGGAAACCTCCAGCCCCACCCATCCCAGCCGGCGCGGCGCCGCCGGGGTGGTGCGCAGATCAGGATCACGAAAATCGTCCACCGGCACTTCGGTGCGCAGGATCGCGGCGTAATAGTAAAGGCTGTGCGGCTCTACAAATTCCTTCGCGTTGCCGTCGGCAATGGCACTGTAGGGGTGCTGCGCCCACCCGCCCTGACCCACTTGGGCGATGATGCGGCCGTCGCTGGAAAAAACCACCGCGCTTTTCACGTCGGCCTCTCTGCGCACGGACTCCAGCAGGCTGGAGAGGATTTTCACGTTGCCGGTGGACACGCCGTATTCCGTGGCCGGGGCCAGATTACGGGCAATCGCCGCCGCGCGTTCCTGCAGGGACTGATCCAGGGCGCGCACCTTGTCCGCGGTGAGCAGGACCACCAGCACCACGCTGATGAAGGCGGCCGGCAGGATGGCAAGCCACAGCACGCGCGCACGGATGCCCGGGCTAATCATCGCCGGGTTCCTGCGCAAGGGATTTCCTTACCGCCTCCTCGGCGGGCAGCCGCACCCCGAGGGAACGCGCCACATAGTCGTTCTCCGCAATCGAATAATCTTCTGGATACTGCGGCGGCAGCGACTTGTTCTTGCCGGCCAATATGCGCATCGCCAGCCCCGCAGTCTGCCGCCCGATCTGCGCCGGCGTCGAATAGACGGATATGAGGGCACCGGCGTGCGTCATGGCGGCCGAATATCCCACCACAGGGGCCCGATAGCGGTAGGCGGAAAGGAACACCGTCTGCGCGGTGGCGCTGTTGAAAATATCGGGATCAGGCAGGGCCAGCAGGACATCGCTGTCGGCGAGGATCTTGTCCAAGGCCGCGACCAGACCAAGCTCGGGCCCCACCACAGCGATGTCGAGCTTCAGATCAAACCCATGGGCGGCGTCTTCTAGCTCCGGCAGCAGCCACGCGCGCTGCTGGCTTACCACGACGCCGATCTCCTTCGCCTGCGGCAGGGCCGCGCGTATGAGGCGCAGCTGGCGGCGCAGGGGCTGATCGATGAACAGCACGCTGACATCGCGGCGCTGCGCCAGGAGGGCCTGGCCACGCGCCACATACCAATCGCGCGGGACCAGAGCCGCCAGCACGGGG
>JAJXXS010000117.1 GCA_021780975.1 Pseudomonadota bacterium | reverse complement strand
CGTTACGGCGTCGATCTGGCGGGGGGCCGCGGTGCGCAGCCGGTGGAGGTCGGGTTTATTCCCGGTCGCCGCATGCGTTTCCTCGATCTGCATGCAGTGGTCGACGCGTTGAGCCAGCCCCAGGGTGTGGGGAGTTTGCCTGATGTCCTGTGTACCCAGTTGCTGCGCTTGCTGGCGCGCGGTGGCGTAGGCCGCGGCACACCCAGGGTTGCGCGCGAGGGCCGCGTGTGGGTGGTGCGTGGTATGGATTCCGTGTTGGCGACCGCTGGCGGCAAGCCCGTAGCGGGGGAGCCCTGGATGATGCGTGACGAAAGCCGCGACGGGCTGGGGTTGGTGCTGGTCGGCGGCGAGGGAATGGCGGAAGGGGAGTTGTTCCTCGTCAATGACAACAATCCCCTGGAGCGCGCGTGGCGGTTCATGGTTTTACGTTGGCAAAAGCGGGAAGGCGACCGTTTTTTGGGTGGCGCGCAGTGCTTGAGCCGCTACCCCAAGCGCGTCCGGGTGACCTGGCCGGAAGGTGAAACGGTGGCGCAGGCGGGGCCATGTTTCGCACTGTTTCTGCCCCTCCCCGACACCAGCCAGGGGGTGAGCCATCTGCTGCTGCCGCGCACGGGCTATCGTGAGGGCGCCGAGATCGTCCTTCTCGACGGCGAAGTGGTCTACCGCGTCCAACTGGGAGGGGTGGCGGAACATCATGGCGATTGGCTGCGCGTGGATTTCCTTGTCGTGGCGCGGCAGGTGATCAGCGCGGCGGCCTGATGTCGGCCTGGTGAAAACCGAAACTGCCCTGTGCGCGGTCGCGGAAATACATTTCCAGCGTGAGCCGCACGGTGCGGAAAGCGAGCTGTTCCCAGGGGATGTCGGCCTCGCGATAGAGCCGCGTTTCCAAGCTCTCGACCCCAGGACTGTGCTGCAAATCCAATAGTTGCGCGCGGAACATCAGGTAAACCTGGTTGATGTGAGGCAGGTTGAAGAGGTTGTACAGAGGGCCGACGGTGACGCGCGCCCCCGCTTCTTCCCAGGTCTCGCGCATTGCCCCCTCCGCCGCCGTTTCGCCGTTTTCCATGAAACCGGCGGGCAGGGTCCAGAAACCGGAACGGGGTTCGATGGCGCGGCGACAGAGGAGGATCTGGTCCTCCCATTCGGGGATGCAGCCCACCACCATCTTGGGGTTTTCGTAATGGATGGTGCCGCAGGCGGGGCAGACATGGCGGAAATGCTGATCCCCTTCGGGAATTCGCCATTCCAGGCGCGCACCGCAGTGGCTGCAGAAATTCATAAAGACGCTCTCTCGAATGGCCGGCACAGTATCAAAAATCCCCGCCCTGTGCCAGCATGAAACCTACAGATTCCGGGGAGGGCGCCCATGAATCCGCAGCTTTATGAATTGTCCCAAAAGCTCGACAGGCTTGCGACCCGGGAGGACTTGCAGGCCGCCATCGCCAGGCTGGAGGAGGACTACGAAATTTTCGCCGAACACGACCGGGAGGTCGTCGACCGTTTCATCGCAGATCTTTTCCGTCGCCTCGAAGAGATGGATTGACGGCCTGAGATCGGTCCTTGCGCCGAGCCTGCCTTCAGCTTCCGGCGATGCGATCGAAGTAACGCGCCCGGTAAAGCATGCGCTTGTGGCTGGGGCCGTCATTGAAGCCGCTGCGGCAATGCGGCACATTGTTGCACACCAGCCCCATTCCGGGTTCCAGGCGGCCCCGAAAAATGTAGGGCGAGGTGCCGTTGAAAACGGCTTCCAGGGCGGTGACTGCGGCACGAACCTCGATAGTGTCCTGCCATTCGATGCTGCGTGTGCGGGCGGTATAGCGCATATGCAGTTGACCGCTCGGCAGGGTGGCGAACACCGGCCCGCTTTCGGCGGCGCGGGCCACGCCGCTTTCGTCCATGCGCGGCGGAATGGTCATGACGGTCTCGCCCATCAGGGCACGGATATGCGCGGGATCCTCCTCGCGCAGGAGGATGTAAGCGATCTCGTGATCAAGCAGGCCGTTCTCGCCGCCTTCGCTGGCCGTATCTACGCAATGCAGCAGAAAGGCGCAGATGCCGTTTTCTGCGCGGTTGTAGTAGCCATCGGTATGCCAGCGCAGGGGGCGGTTGGTGTAAGGGATGTAGTCGCCTTTGCGCCCTGGCTCCTCGGCCACCGTGAGGGTAGTGATGGCGTCCTCGTCCGCCAGCAGGTTGCTGTCCAGGCGCTCAAGACCGAACTGCAGCCCCAGCAGGCGGGGAATGGATTTGTCCGCGACCTCCGTGAGGCGGCTGGCGTACAGGGCCATGTTGGCTTTGCGGATGCGCGCCAGCAACGCAGCGTGTTCACTCATGGTGAGCGCGCGCGGATCGGCGACTTCCACCAGCAGGTCTTCCAGGCGCGCAGGGTAGGCGGCCAGCTTGGCGTCTCGCCAGGCGGGGTAGGCCGGATTGTCAGGGTGTAAGGGGCTGGATAGGGGAATCATCCGCCGGGAGTATGGCGGGGGTACAGGCCATCTATCGTGCGCTTCAACACGTCCAGCATTTTCGGCACCTCGATTTCGGACACCTGGTCGGCGATCCAGGATTTGTCCTTGTCCAGCATGAGTTCGCGGATGCAGCTGCCGAGAAAGTGCTTGACGGGGTAATTGGGGTTCTGAGGATCGAAATCGAAGGTCGCATACTCGACGCTCCGGGCATTGATCCTCTCCAGGAAGGCGGCCTGGTAGGGGTGGTCGTGATCTCCCAGGATGTCGTGAATGTTTCCTTCCACGATCTCCGCCAGGCGGCTCGCCATGGTGGAAATGAAGGCCGTGCGCTCGCCATCCTCGATGCGCCCGTAGATCAGTCGGTCGGACAGGTGGACCATGAAGGCCATGGCTTCCACCATGATGCCGATGCCCCGCTGCAGATCGACGATGTCATAGTCGGCCTCCTGCAGATTGATGGTGAGGCGATCAGCCAGCTTCCAGATGTTGGTGGCCACTACCGTGGCCTGTTCCTCGGGTCCTTTGGGGTCGTCCCCTTCGCTATGCCAATCAGTCTTGACGCGGATGCCGTGAGCCATTTTACTCTCCTGTTGCGACCGGCCGGGTGGGGTCGGTGATCCATTCGCTCCAGGATCCCGGGTAGAGGCGCGAGCCAGGCAGGCCCGCGATTTCCATCGCCAGCACGTTGTGGCAGGCGGTGACGCCCGACCCGCACACGTGGATCACCTGATGGGGAGCGCGCCCCTGCAACAAGGCCTGGTAGTTTTCGCGCAGAGCCTCGGGCGCCAGAAAGGTGCCGTCAAAATCGAGATTCTCCTCGAACGGCCAGTTGATGGCGCCGGGGATGTGTCCGGCTACCGGATCCAGTGGTTCGTATTCGCCGGTGAAACGGCGTTCGGGGCGTGCATCGATGAGGAGCTGTTCCGGGCTGGAGAGACCTCGCAGGATTTCGTCTGCCGTGGCGAGCTGGCTGGTTTCCGGCAAATGCGCAAAAAGTGCATGCTGCGGTTGCGGCGCCAGTGGCGTCGTCGGACGCTTTTCCCTCAGCCACTTCGGCCAGCCGCCATCCAGCACTGCCACTCCAGGGTGCCCCAGCCAGCGCAGCAGCCACCACATGCGCACGGCCATGGAATTGAAACTGTCATCGTAAACAACCACCTGTCGATTCACACCCACACCCCAGGCAGACAGCTTCTGCGCCAACACCTTGGGGTCGGGCAGTGGGTGGCGGCCGGTGTGTGTCTTAGCCGGGGCGGAGAGGTCGGTGTCCAGATCGGCATAGCGCGCGCCGAGGATATGGCCGACTTCATAGGCGCGCCGTCCGGCAGGAGGGTCGGTCAGGGTGAAGCGACAATCAAAGACTATCCACTGGGGATCGTCGAGATGCGCCGCCAGATCTTCGGTCGAAACGAGTGTGTTGCTGAACATGGAGGGCGTGGGCGCGGCCGGCCGGAGGGCTCGCTTGCAGAACTCCCCGGCCGGCCTAGGGCGGCCGAAGTTCAGTAGCCGCCCTTGCCGTAGGGCTTGGGCAGGCCAGCGACCCGCACCGCTTGACGGGCGGGTTGGTTGGGGAAGAGAGTGTACAAAAGCTTCTTCCAGTCCTTGCAGAT
>JAJXXS010000135.1 GCA_021780975.1 Pseudomonadota bacterium | reverse complement strand
AGTTGAGCGATCTCTCAACCTTGCCACGCGACACCGGCGGCTACACCTTGAGCGCCAGCCTGCCTGCGCTGGGCGCCACGCTCAAATGGTCGGGGCGCATCGGCCTCAATCCGCTGTTTTCGCAGGGTCGGGCCGCGCTCGAAAATCTCAGCCTCGCGCGCGCATCACGTGCCATCAAGTTACCCCATGCATGGGCGGTGGACGGCGGAGTGCTGTCGGTGTCCTCCAATTACAGGGTGCAGGCGCCCGGCGGCAGGCTTGTGCTGCAAGCCACCGACCTGCGCCTCGCTTTGGCAAAGCTTGCCTTGGCCATCGATCATGGACTGAAGATAAATGTCGAGCGCGTGGACGTCAGAAATGGCGCCTACGATGGGCGCACCGGACGGGCGGGATGGCAGCGCCTGGACTTTGCCGGCATTCGGCTGGCCCGGAACGGCTTGCCGATGCTGCGCCTCGATCAAGGGCAGGCGGCTGGGCTAGGGGTGGACCTGAAGGGGCATCGCGCCAGCCTCGATGTGCTAAAGCTTGCCGGTGGCGAGGTCGACGCTGGCATCGACGCCGCAGGGCGGCTGGATTGGGAGAGCGCGTTCCTGCCGGCCGCGGCTCACCCTGCCTCCGCTGTGCCTGCCGCCACGCCGGCCGGGCCTACGAAGCCTTGGGAAATCGCGCTCACGTCGCTTGATCTGTCCGGCATCGGCGCCAGGTTTGCGGATCAGCGTTTCGTGCACCCCCTGCTCCTGGATGCGCAGGGTTTCCACCTGAATGCGGCGGTGGCAGGCGCTGTCGGCAGAGCGCAAGACGACTGGAGCGTGACGGGTCTTGCGGCCGGAGTGGGTCCTTTGCGCATGCAGTCCGGGCCGGTCGCGGCTGCGAGCATAGGTGCCATCAATTTGACCGGTGGGCGGTTCGACCTGGCGCAGCGCAGCCTGCAGGTGGACAGTCTGACGATCAACGCGCCGGCAACCCGCGTGGTGCGCGAGAAAGATGGCGCACTCAATTGGCGAAATTTCCTGGCCCAGCGACCTTCCCAGGCGGCAACCGTGGCGCAGGAGCGGCCGCCGGGCAGGCAAGGCGGGATGGCACCGTTACGCTTCTCTCTCGCGCGGCTGGAGGTGCAGGGCGCCAACGTCGCGGTGGAGGATCTCACGCCACCCAAGCCCATGCGCCTGGACATGACTGAGGGCCGTATCGTTCTCAGCCATCTGAGCCAAGATTTGAGACATCCGGTACCGATGTCGCTGGCGTTGCGCGTCGGCGGCAGCGGCAAGCTCGTGGCAGAGGGGGACATCGTCCCCGCGCAGCCCAGCGGCTACGCACAAGTACGCCTGAGCGGTCTGCCGCTGGCTCCCTTTGCACCCTATGTGAATCAATTCGCGCGCCTCAGGCTCAAATCCGGCAGCGCCTCCACCAGTGGACGGCTCGAGTTTTCCGTGCGCGGCAGACCTGCCGTGGCCTATCGGGGTGGCTTCGCGGTGGACAACCTCGCCATTGCCGAAGAGGACAGCGGGGAGCCCTTCCTGGGCTGGCGAAGCCTGCGCGGGCGCGGCCTGGATATCGCGCTCGATCCTGGTCACCTGAACCTGCGCGAACTGGTCGCCGATCGGCCTTTCGGCAAGATCATCATCAATGCGGACAAGAGCCTGAATCTGAAAAATGTCCTGCGCACGCGGGGCGAGGAAAAATCCGCCGCGCCCGCAGCGAAGCCAGGAATGTCGTCCACCGTGGAGGTGAAGAAGGGAGCTGGATTCCCGATCAGCGTGCGGCAGATCCTGATCCATCAGGGAGACCTGCAATTCGCCGACCTGTCCCTCAAGCCGCAGTTCGGGGCACGCATTGAGGATTTTGGCGGGGCGATTTCCGGCCTTTCCAGCCGTGCGGACGCGAGCGCGCAGGTGGAGCTCGATGGCCGCGTGGGCCAGTACGGCTCGGCCCAGGTGCGCGGCAGGCTGCAGCCCTTCGCGGCGACGGACAATACCGATCTGACGCTCAAGTTCCGCAACCTGGAGATGAACCCATTGTCGCCTTATTCCGGCAAGTTCGCGGGACGCCTGATCGACTCCGGGCGGTTGTCCGTGGATCTGCAATACAAAATCAAGCATCGCCAGCTGGCGGGGGAGAATCGCTTCGTCATCAGCCAGCTCAAGCTCGGGTCGGCCGTGGACAGCCCGAATGCCGTAAAGCTTCCCCTCGATCTTGCCATCGCCCTGCTGGAAAACAGCCAGGGCGTCATCGATGTGGACATACCCATCTCCGGGAATCTCGACGACCCGAAGTTCAGCTATGGGCACCTGATCTGGCAGGCCGTGCTCAATCTGCTGACCAAGGTCGTAACCGCGCCCTTCCGCGCGTTGGGAGCGCTTCTGGGGGTGGATTCCAACAAGTTCGGCACCATCGACTTCCGCTATGGCGAAGCGGAACTGACCCCGCCCCAGCTCGACACGCTCAACAAGGTGGGAGAGGCGCTCAGCAAGCGCCCGAACTTGCAGCTTGTGGTCGCGCCGACCTTCGACCCCGAGCGTGATGCTGCGGCCCTACAAGAACTGACGCTGCGCCGCGAGGTGGCCCAGCGCCTGCGGCTGAGTGTGCCGCAAGGGACAAGGCCGCCGCCCATCGATGCCAACGACCGCGTCACCCGCCTCGCCGTGGAGGAACTCTACGATCAGGCGTTTCCGGGCGGCATCTCGGCGTTGCGCGCGGAGATCAAACCCGAGGACATCGTCGCACTCTATCGGGAGGCTATCCGGCGCCTGGAGAAGCACATAGTCATTCCGCAAAGCCGCCTGGAAGAGTTGGCGCGCGCACGAGCCCAGGCCATCGTCGCGGAGATGGTGAAAGCGCCTGGCATGGCGGCCGGCCGGGTGTCCATGGGGCAAGGCTACGCGAAGGTGGAAGGCCAAGCTCCGGAACTTGCCATGAAACTGGATCTCAGGCCTTCCCCGGTGCCTGCCGCCTCCTCTCCGGCGGCTACTCCCGGTCCGGCACCCTCAGCCGTCGGACCGGCCCCCTGAAGCGCGCCTCTGGAACAGCGCGTCCAGGAGGAAGTGGACGAAGGCCAGGCCGGTGATGACCGGGGCAAAGAAATTCACGCCCGGCAGATATTGCAGGGGCGCCAGCACTCCCCCCAGCAGCCACAGGTCGGCACGGTGTTCGCGGATAACAGCCTTCAGTTCGGCATGGTCGGCGTGTTCTGCCAGGGCGTCGTAGCGGAACAGGCGCTGATTGAGATAACCGGCAGTCAGGAACGGAACAAGCGCTCCCAGAGGACCGAACAGCCACAGGGGGAGGGTGATCACCCAGAGAGCCGCATAGCCCAGGGCGCCGAGGACCGCATTGCCCAGGCTGCCGATGAATGTTCCACCGCGCCGCTTTTCCAAACCGGGATAGTGCTCCTCCGCGACATGCCGCACCATGGCGGGAACGGCGAATAGGGCCGTGATCATCAGCGCCGTGAACATTACCGCCGGCACGAGTAGGAGCAGATGCAGCAGCACGGAGAGGCCGATGCCCAGCCAATGCAGGTCCACTCCCTCGAGCCATTGCTGCACGCCCAGTGTGGCAAGAACCCAAACAAAAAAATGATTCAGGTCGTTCCAGAACAGCGCGACCAGGACCCCCCAGAGGACGAGGGCGGAAAGCATGGGCCATATCATGAGCCACAGCATGCGCGCGCTGACCAGGCTGCGCAGCGCGCCGAGCAGGGCGTCGAGTATCCTCATGCCGGGCGGCGTTGAGCCGACTTTGGCCGGAATGCCTGCACGGTGCTGTCGGGGCGGGTCTGCAGGTAGGGGCCGCCGAGGAGATCGACGCAGTAAGGCACCGCAGCGAACACGCCGTCGAGCGTCTCGGCTATGGCCTTGGGCTGGCCGGGCAGGTTCAGGATGAGACTGCGGCCGCGCACGACGCCCACCTGGCGCGAAAGGATGGCCGTGGGAACGTATTTCAGGCTCACGGCGCGCATGGCCTCACCAAAGCCCGGCAACTCCCGCTCGGCGACGGCCAGGGTGGCTTCCGGCGTCACATCGCGGGGGGCGGGCCCGGTACCGCCGGTGGTCAGTATCAGACAGCAGCCCTTCAGGTCCGCAAGCTCGCGCAGCGTGTTCT
>JAJXXS010000302.1 GCA_021780975.1 Pseudomonadota bacterium | reverse complement strand
AGAACACGCTGCGCGAGCTTGCGGACCTGAAGGGCTGCTGTCTGATACTGACCACCGGCGGTACCGGGCCCGCCCCCCGCGATGTGACGCCGGAAGCCACCCTGGCCGTCGCCGAGCGGGAGTTGCCAGGGTTTGGTGAGGCCATGCGCGCCGTGAGCCTGAAATACGTTCCCACGGCCATCCTTTCGCGCCAGGTGGGCGTCGTGCGCGGCCGCAGTCTCATCCTGAATCTGCCCGGCCAGCCCAAGGCCATAGCCGAGACCCTCGACGGCGTGTTCGCTGCGGTGCCCTACTGCATCGATCTCATCGGCGGCCCCTACCTGCAGACCCGCCCGGACAGCAACGTGCAGGCATTCCGGCCAAGGTCGGCTCAACGCCGCCCGGCATGAGGATACTCGACGCCCTGCTCAGCGCGCTGCGCAGCCTGCTCAGCGCGCGCATGCTGTGGCTCATGATATGGCCCATGCTTTGCGCCCTCGTCCTCTGGGGGGTGCTGGCCGCGCTGTTCTGGGACGATCTGAATCATTTTTTTGTCTGGATTCTTGCCACACTGGGCGTGCAGCAATGGCTTGAGGGAGTGGATCTGCACTGGCTGGGCATCGGCCTCTCCGTGCTGCTGCATCTGCTCCTGCTCGTACCGGCGGTAATGTTCACGGCGTTGATGATCACAGCCCTGTTCGCCGTGCCCGTCATGGTGCGGCACGTCGCGGAGGAGCACTATCCCGGTTTGGAAAAGCGCCGCGGCGGAACGTTCATCGGCAGCCTGGGCAATGCGGTCCTCGGCGCCCTGGGCTATGCGGCTCTCTGGGTGATCACCCTCCCCCTCTGGCTGTTCGGTCCTCTGGGAGCGCTTGTTCCCTTCCTGACTGCCGGTTATCTCAATCAGCGCCTGTTCCGCTACGACGCCCTGGCAGAACATGCCGATCATGCCGAACTGAAAGCCGTTATCCGCGAACACCGTGCCGACCTGTGGCTGCTGGGGGGAGTGCTGGCGCCCCTGCAATATCTGCCGGGCGTGAACTTCTTTGCCCCGGTCATCACCGGCCTGGCCTTCGTCCACTTCCTCCTGGAGGCGCTGTTCCGGAGGCGCGCTTCAGGGGGCCGGTCCGGCGGCTGAGGGTGCCTGGCCGGGAACAGCGGCCGGAGGGGAGGCGGCAGGCACCGGGGCAGGCTTGAGATCCAGTTTCATAGCAAGTTCCGGAGCTTGGCTTTCCACCTTTGCGTAGCCTTGCCCCATGGACACCCGGCCGGCCGCCATGCCAGGCGTTTTCACCATCTGCGCGACGATGGCCTGGGCACGCGCACGCGCCAATTCTTCCAGGCGGCTTTGCGGAATGACTATGTGCTTTTCCAGGCGCCGGATAGCCTCCCGATAGAGTGCGACGATGTCCTCGGGTTTGATCTCCGCGCGCAACGCCGAGATGCCGCCCGGAAACGCCTGATCGTAGAGATCCTCCACGGCGAGGCGGGTGACGCGGTCGTTGGCATCGATGGGCGGCGGCCTTGTCCCCTGCGGCACTCTCAGCCGCAGGCGCTGGGCCACCTCGCGGCGCAGCGTCAGCTCTCGTAGGGCCGCAGCATCACGCTCGGGGTCGAAGGTCGGCGCGACCACAAGCTGCAAGTTCGGGCGCTTGCTGAGCGCCTCTCCCACCTTGTTGAGCGTGTCGAGTTGGGGCGGGGTCAGTTCCGCTTCGCCATAACGGAAGTCGATGGTGCCGAATTTGTTTGAATCCACCCCCAGGAGCGCTCCCAACGCGCGAAAGGGCGCGGTTACGACCTTGGTCAGCAGATTGAGCACGGCCTGCCAGATCAGGTGCCCATAGCTGAACTTCGGGTCGTCGAGATTCCCGG
This sequence comes from Pseudomonadota bacterium, assembly GCA_021780975.1. Taxonomy (GTDB): domain Bacteria; phylum Pseudomonadota; class Gammaproteobacteria; order Burkholderiales; family Thiobacillaceae; genus JAJXXS01. Next base: position 2,250 of record JAJXXS010000302.1, on the reverse strand, counting down.
AGATGGGTATGTCCACATCGATGACACCCTGGCTGTTTTCCAGCAGGGCGATGGCAAGATCGAGGGGAAGCTTTACGGCATCCGGGCTGTCCACGGCCGACCCGAGCTTGAGCTGGCTGATGACGAAGCGATTCTCCCCCGCCAGCTGGCGATGTTTGATTTTGTATTGCAGATCTACGGACAACCGCCCGGAGTCGATCAGACGTCCCGCGAACTTGCCGGAATAAGGCGACAATGGGTTCATCTCCAGGTTGCGGAACTTGAGCGTCAGATCGGTATTGTCCGTCGCCGCGAAGGGCTGCAGCCTGCCGCGCACCTGCGCGGAGCCGTACTGGCCCACGCGGCCATCGAGCTCCACTTGCGCGCTCGCGTCCGCACGGCTGGAAAGGCCGGAAATCGAGCCGCCAAAATCCTCAATGCGCGCCCCGAACTGCGGCTTGAGGGACAGGTCGGCGAATTGCAGGTCTCCCTGATGGATCAGGATCTGACGCACGCTGATCGGGAATCCCGCTCCCTTCTTCGCCTCCCCGGTGGACGACATTCCAGGCTTCGCTGCGGGCGCAGCGGATTTCTCTTCGCCGCGCTTGCGCAGGACATTTTTGAGATTCAGGCTCTTGTCCGCATTGATGATGATCTTGCCGAAAGGCCGATCGGCGACCAGCTCGCGCAGGTTCAGGTGACCAGGATCGAGCGCGATATCCAGGCCGCGCCCGCGCAGGCTCCGCCAGCCCAGGAATGGCTCACCGCTGTCCTCTTCGGCAATGGCGAGATTGTCCACGGCGAATCCGCCCCGATAGGCCACGGCAGGCCTGCCGCGCGCGGAAAACTCGATCCGTCCGCTGGTGGAGGCGCTGCCAGATTTGAGCCTGAGGCGCGCGAACTGATTCACATAGGGTGCAAATGGAGCCAGCGGCAGACCGCTCAGGCGTATTTGTGCGTAGCCACTGGGCTGCGCGGGGAAGATGTCCCCCTCTGCCACGAGCTTGCCGCTGCCGCCGACGCGCAGCGCCAGCGACATCGGTACCGGGCGTTTCAAGTCCTGGCTCAGATGGCTGAGAACGATACGGCCCTCAGTCATGTCCAGGCGCATGGGCTTGGGTGGCGTGAGATCCTCCACCACGACGTTGGCGCCCTGCACCTCCAGCTGCGCGAGAGAGAAGCGCAAGGGGGCCGTCCCGCCTTGCCTGCCCGGCGGCCGCTCCTGCGCCACGGTTGCCGCCTGGAGGGGTCGCTGGGCCAGGAAAGTTCGCCAATTGAGCACCCCATCTTTCTCGCGCACCAGGCGGGTCGCCGGCGCGTTGATCGTCAGACTGTCCGCCTGCAGGCTGCGCTGCGCCAGGTCGAACCGCCCTCCGGTCAAATTGATGGCGCCTATGCTTGCAACCGTGGCCGGCCCGGACTGCATGCGCAATGGACCCACCCCGGCCGCAAGACCCGTCACGCTCCAGTCGTCTTGCGCTCCGCCCACCGCGCCTGCTACCGCCGCATTCAGGTGGAAACCCTGCGCATCCAGGAGCAGGGGGTGCACGAAACGCTGATCCGCAAATCTGGCGCCGATGCCGGACAGATCAAGCGACGTGAGCGCGATTTCCCAAGGCTTCGTAGGCCGGGCCGGTGTGGCGGCAGGCACAGCGGAGGCAGGGTGAGCAGCGGCAGGCAGGAACGCGCTCTCCCAATCGAGCCGCCCTGCGGCGTCGATGCCAGCGTCCACCTCGCCACCAGCAAGCTTCAGGGCATCGAGGCTTGCGCGATGCCCCTTCAGATCCACCCTTAGTCCGGCCGCCTGCCCTTGATCGAGGCGCAGCATCGGCAGGCCGTTCCGGGCCAGTCGAATGCCGGCAAAGTCCAGGCGCTGCCATCCCGCCCGTCCGGTGCGCCCATCGTAGGCGCCATTTCTGACATCCACGCGTTCGGCATTTATTTTCAGGCCATGATCGATGGCCAAGGCCAGCTTTGTCAGAGCGAGGCGCAGGCCGTTGGCTTGCAGCACAAGCCTGCCGCCGGGCGCCTGCACACTGTAATTGGAGGACACCGACAGCACTCCGCCGTCCACCGCCCATGCATGCGGCAGCTTGATGGCACGTGACGCGCGCGCGAGGCTGAGATTTTCCAGCGCGGCCCGCCCCTGCGAAAACAGCGGATTGAGGCCGATGCGCCCCGACCATTTGAGCGTGGCGCCCAGCGCAGGCAGGCTGGCGCTCAAGGTGTAGCCGCCGGTGTCGCGTGGCAAGGTTGAGAGATCGCTCAACT
>JAJXXS010000045.1 GCA_021780975.1 Pseudomonadota bacterium | reverse complement strand
GCCAGTAGGGGTCCGACAGCCGCGAGATCATGACATGCTCCACGCCAGCGCCGGCCGCATGAATGAAGCGTTCGTCGCCCAAATAGATGCCGACATGGGAAAACGGCCTGCCGAGGGTGTTGAAGAACACCAGGTCGCCCGGATGCAGGGCGTCCTCCTGCACCGAGGTGCCCTGGCGGCTCATGGCGAGGGCATTGTGCGGCAGGTATTCGCCCACCTGGCGGTAGACGAACTGCACCAGCCCGCTGCAATCGAGGCCGTGGCGCGGATCCGCGCCGCCATAGACGTAGGGGGTGCCGAGCAGGCTGACGGCGGTCAGGGTCAGGTTGTCGAGCAGCTTCTGCACCTGGTTTTCGGCATGGGCCGGCGCGGGCAGCAGGAGAAGAGCCAGCCAGAGGAAGCGCGGAAAGGCTTTCATGGGCTATACATAAATAGGGAAACCTTATCGTGTCAACTGCGCAAGCGCTTTTTTAGGAGACGAAGCCATGAACGAAGTCCATCCTCAGGCGGGAGAGGAGTCTGCCCTGCAGTCTCTTGCGGAAGATTATCGGCAGGCAGCGGATGAAGCTGTAGACCTGAAAGCCCGCGTGGAAAGCATCACGCGTCGGGCGCTGGAAGATCGCCGCTTGCGCTTGGCTGACATGGCGGAACTGGCACGCGCCTTTACCTCGGGGGTGGATTTGGGCCTCAAGGCGCGGGGAGGTTCGGTGCGCACAGCCATGAGGGAGGCCGCTGCGGGTTTTGGGGAGGCGGCACGGGTGGCGGCGGGGAACCTCAAGCTGGCCTTGCAGGATACGCGCACGCGCGCCAGGGAATTCAATGAGGATGAGCTGCAGGGTTCGCTCAAGCGCCTCTTGCGCCATGAACAGGCGTTGCTCAGGGCGGTGGCCGATACGGCCGGAAAGTCCGGTGCGCTGCTCAAGGAGGAATGGGAGCTTCTGGCACTGCATCTGTCGCGCACAGGTGACGATGCGGGTGGGAGGCTCAAGGAGAGCGTACAGAATCTTGGCAACGCCCTGCGCCGGGAAGCGAGGGAAGTGGGCGTCCAGGTGGGCGCCGCCGGGCGCGAGGCGGGCGCACGTGCCAGCGAGGCAGCCGGCGGCGCTTTTGCCGCAGTGAGCGAGAAACTACACAACAAGACCAAGGAATTGCGGCGGCCACGCTGAGTTCGCGGGGTTTTGCCCGGAGGGCCCGCCAGCGCGGGCCTTCTTCTTGACCGCTCCCCCCGACGCGCGGGGATAATCGCGGCCGAGATTCCCTCAAACCAAACGACCACCATGCTCTGGGAGACCTTTTCCTTCATGCGGGACTTGCCCCGCATCCACGAGATCGCCACGGTCATGATCCGCTATGGCTGGGGCGATTTTGTCCGCCTGCTGGGGATGGCGCGCTTTCTGGAGCGTGCAGGACGCATCCTGCACTGGCAGAGCAATAACGAAATCGCCCGCTTGCCAGCGGCAGTGCGTGCGCGGCGCGCTCTGGAGGATCTGGGACCCACCTTCATCAAGCTCGGGCAGATCCTGGCTACACGGGTGGACATGTTCCCTCCCGAGTGGATCGCGGAATTCGAAAAACTGCACCGTGCGGTTCCCCCTGTGCCGTTTGACCAGGTGCGTGCCGATATCGAGGCCGCGTTGGGCGGCGCACCGGAGACAATTTTTGCCCGCTTCGATCCGGAGCCCGTCGCCGCGGCGTCCATTGCCCAGGTCTATCGCGCCGAGCTGGCAGACGGCAGCCGGGTGGTCCTGAAAGTGCGTCGGCCGGGCATAGAGGACAAGATCGCCGCTGATCTGCGCATCCTGGAACAGCTCGCGCGCCTGGTCGAGAGCGAGATCCCGGAACTGCGCCGCTACCAGCCGCAGCGCATCATCTCGGAGTTTCGCCGCTCCTTGAAGCGGGAACTCGACCTGGTGCGCGAAGCCCGCAATATCGACGTCTTCGCGCGCCATTTTCAAGGGGACACGAGCGTCGCCATTCCTCGCGTGTATAGGCAATACACCACGGCGCGGGTCCTGGTGATGGAGGAAATCAACGGCATCGCCGGCGTCGATCCCGAGACATTGCAGCGCAACGGCCTCGATCCTGTGGTCCTCGGCGCGCGCGGTGCCGACACGGTCCTGAAGATGGTATTGATCGACGGCTACTTTCATGCCGATCCGCACCCCGGGAATGTGCTTTTCCTGCCCGGCAATCGCATCGGCATGATCGATTTCGGCATGGTGGGGCGGCTCACTGATACGCGCCGCGACCAAATCGTCAACCTGCTGCACGCGCTGACGCGCAAGGACGAAGACGGCATGATGCAGGTCCTGCTCGACTGGGCGGGGGAGGGGGAGATAGACCAGTCGCGTCTGGGTCACGACCTATCCGACCTGGTTTACACCTATGACGACCTGCAGTTGCAGGACGTGCGCGTGGCGGATCTGCTGGCCGATATCACCGCCCTGCTGCGCGAGAACAATTTGGTGCTGCCCGCCGATCTCACGCTGCTGTTCAAGGCTCTCATCACTCTAGAGGGGCTGGGTCAGCAGCTCAACCCGGCCTTCCATATGCTGGACCACATGACGCCCTTCGTAGAACAGGTGGTGCGCGACCGCTACCAGCCCGCGGCGCTCATCAAACGCGGGCGCAGGGGGTTGCAGGAAATGGGTGCAGTGCTGGCGGGCCTGCCACGCGATTTCGCGCGCCTGATGCGCGAAATGCGGCGCGGACGCATGCGCATAGACCTCGACCTCAAGCGCCTGGATCACTTCGGGCAGCAGCTGGACCGCTCCAGCAACCGTCTCACCATGGGCATACTCACGGCGTCGCTGGTGATCGGCTCCAGCATCATCATGACGGTGAAGGGCGGCCCCGAGCTTCTCGGCCTGCCCTTGTTCGGCCTACTGGGCTTCCTGGTGGCCTTTTTCAACAGCGTCTGGATCATTCTCTCCATCTGGCGCTCCGGCAAGCATTGAGCCGGAGGCCGCGGCTGTTTGCGGCAACAGGGTGGAGGCAGGCCGGCCGAGGAAATATCCTTGCGCATGGCCGAATCCCAGGTCGCGCACACGCGCGAGTTGCTGCGCGCTTTCGACTCCTTCGGCCATGAGGTGATAGCCGGCATCATGCATTAGCTGCGCGAAGCGGGTTGCCATGCGGCCGCGCATGTCGTCGCGATGCAGTTGACGCGTCAGCGCGGGATCGAATTTCAGGTACTGCACCGGCAGTTCCGCCAGGTAACCGAGCGGGGAGTAGGCCTTGCCGAAATCGTCCAGCGCGAGGCGGAACCCGGCCTCGTGCAGCGCAAGCATGGGTGCGGCGAGCTCGGCGCCTTCCTGGTTGAGGGCATTCTCTGTGATCTCGAGCAGGAAGGGGTTGGCCGGGTGGCTCGCGGCCATGTCCTGCAGGATGGCGAGGATGTCGCTGCATGCCAGGCTTTGTGCGAACAGATTTATGGCCAGGCCGTTGCCTGGGGGAATCAGGCCGGCCTGCAGGCTGTGGCGCAGGCGCGTCAACACAGCCAGGTCGAGATCCTTTTCCAGGCGCCGGTTATGGACGATTTCCAGAAACCGATCCGGCCCCATGACGCCTTGACCCAACTGCACGCGGGTGAGAATTTCGTGGTATTCGGCGCGTCCGCATGACAGAAGCACCAGCGGTTGATAGAGGAAATGAAAATGTCTGGGGTCGGCCAGGGCGCGGTAGAGCGCGCTCACCTCGGGGCTGGCCACGAGGGTGCTGTCGAGCGCCTCGCTCTTGCCGTGCATGTGGACGCGAGCGCTGCCAGGGCGCTTGGCGCGATACATGGCGGTGTCGGCACGCGCCTGCAGGCGCGTGAGGTCCTCGGTGCGGACCACTTCATCCACAGCCACGCCGATGCTGATCGTTACCGGCTCCTTGAGCGCGTATTGGTGGAAATCGTGTCCCTCAAGGGCTCTCTGACAGCGCTGGGCGAGGCGCATGGCCTGGCCTTCGTCGGCATGAGGCAGCAGGGTCGCGAACTCGTCCCCGCCCAGACGGTAGAGATGGTCCGCCGAGCGCATGATCTGACCTAGCACGAAGCAGATGGCCTTCAATACCTGGTCACCGGTGGCGTGTCCGTAGGTGTCGTTGATGGCCTTGAAATGGTCACAGTCGAACA
>JAJXXS010000359.1 GCA_021780975.1 Pseudomonadota bacterium | reverse complement strand
AGGCAGGTATAGAGGGACACCGTCTTGCCCGAACCGGTCGGGCCCGTCACCAATACCATGCCGTAAGGCCGTTGCACGGCGTTGAGGAGGGCCTCTTTCTGTGATGGCTCGTAGCCCAGCGCATCCACGCCCAGTTGGGCGCTGGTGGGATCAAGGATCCGCATGACGATCTTCTCGCCATACAGGGTGGGCAGGGTGGAGACGCGAAAATCGATGGCTCGGGTCTTGGAGAGCACCATCTTCACCCGGCCGTCCTGTGGCACCCGTTTTTCCGAGATGTCCAGGCGCGAGATGACCTTGATGCGGGAAGAGATTTTGTCCTTGATCGCCAGGGGGGGCTGCGCCACCTCGTAGAGAACGCCGTCACGGCGGTAGCGGATGCGATAGAACTTTTCGTAGGGCTCGAGGTGGATGTCGGAGGCGCCGATATTGATGGCATCGAGCATGATTTTCTGCAGGTAGCGCACCACAGGCGCGTCGTCGATTTCGACGCTGCCGGGCTCGGCGGCATTCGCTGCCTGTTCGTCATCGACAAAATCGAGTTGCAGATCCTCGGCATTCAGGACGGCCAGCGTGTTGTCGGCCGCCTCCCCGGCCTTCTCCAGCAGGCGGCTGAGCTTGTCGTCTTCCACGACCACCGGTTCGACCTGCAGGTTGGTCTGGAATTTGATCTCGTCGAGTGCCTGGATGACGGTGGGGTCGGAAATGCCGACGAAGAGCTTGTTGCCGCGTTGGTAGAGCGCCACCACGCGGCGTTTTTGCACCAGCTTATTGTCCAGCACACCCTTCGGCATCTGATCTACATCGAGGGCGTCGAGATCCAGATACGGGAACCCCAGCGCGCCGGAAGCGAACTCGGCCAGTTGTACCGGCTTGTATCGCTTGCCTCTGAGCAGCTCGGTGACAAAGCTGTCGCCCGTGCCACGGGCGCGGGTTTCGATGGATTCGGCCTCGTTTTCCGTCAGCCAGCCCTGGGTGACCAGGGTGCGGGCCAAACCGGTAAGGCCTGATGCGCTGTTGATTGCCGCCATGGGGTTACGGGGGTGGTTCGACACCACTATAACGACGGGCTCGGGGCAAAATTGAGGGCGGGCGCCTCAGTGCGGTGGCATGAGTTTGGCAATTTTCACCGCGCGGCCCTGGGTTTGCAGAATTTCGACCGGAATACCGGCCACTTTCAGGCTGACTCCGGCCTCGGGGATGTCTTCAAGCTGTTCCAGAAGGAGTCCGCTCAGGGTTTTCGGGCCATCGAGAGGGAAGTCCAGGCCAAGCTGACGGTTGAGATGGCGCAGCAGGGTTCCCCCCTCCACCAGCCAGCTGCCATCCTCCTGGGGGCGTATCCACCCCATCTGCGCAGGCGCCTGGGTGGTGAATTCGCCGACCAGTTCCTCCAATAGGTCCTCCAAGGTCACGAGGCCTTGCAGTTCGCCATACTCATCCACTACCAAGGCCAAGCGCTGGCGGTTTTTCTGGAACTGGCGCAACTGCGTGAAAAGAGGGGCGCCCAAGGGAACATAGTAGGGCTCTTGCAAGCACTGGCGCAACGCCTCAGGGTCGAGTTTTTCCGTGGCCAGGGAAGGCAGGGCCCGCCGCACATGCAGAATGCCGATCACCTTGTCGAGAGAGCCCTCGCACGCCAGGATGCGGGTATGGTGGCTGGTCGCGATCTGTCCGGCAAGGCGTTCCGGGTCTTCGCCCAGGTCGATGAACTCTATTTGCTGGCGCGGAACCATCGCGTCGTCCACCGTGATGTCCTCCAGGCTAAGGAGGTTAAGAAGCAGTAGGCGGTGGGTGGCCGGGATGAATTTTCCGGATTCGCTCACCAGTGTGCGCAGTTCCTCCACCCCCAGATGCCTTTCTTCCTGCTGACTGTCAGGCTTAAGCCGCATGAGCTTGAACAGCAGTGTGACGAACAGATTGACAAACCATATCGCAGGGTAGAACAGGCGCCGCAGTACGACGAGAACGTAGCTCGATGCGTAGGCGACCGGCTCCGAATAGGTCGCGCCGATGACCTTGGGCGTGATTTCGCTGAAGACCACGATGAGAAAAGTCACCGACAAGGTCGCCAGGGTGAGGGCCAGTTCGCTCTGGCCGAACAGCCGCACGGCGATGATCGTGACCAGCGCCGTGGCGGCGGCGTTCACCAGGTTATTGCCGATGAGCACGACACCCAGCAGTTCCTCCGTCTTGCCCAGCAGTTGCAGCGCCAGACGCGCTCCCCGGTGGCCCTGTGCCGCCCGAGCCTTCAGGCGATAGCGGTCCAGCGACATCATGGCTGTCTCCGACGCCGAAAAATAGCCGGACAGCAGCAGGAAAAAGATCAGGACCCCTATGAGGAGGCCTAAGGAGTCATCGCTCACGATCGGGACGGTGCCATGAACACCCTCTTAGCGGTGCAGCAGCACTTCGAGAACGAATTTCGTGCCCATGTAAGCGAGTACCAGCATGACGAAGCCGGTGACCGTCCAGCGCGCGGCGATGCGTCCGCGCCAGCCCCACAATCGGCGGCCTGCCAGCAGGCCGCCGAACACCAGCCAGGACAACAACGCGAACACTGTCTTGTGGGTGAAAGGGATGGCCTGCCCCAGCACTTCTTCGGAAAAAAAGATGCCGCTTGCCAATGCGAGGGTGAGGATCAGGAAACCCGCGCCGATGAGCCTGAAAAGGAGGGTTTCCAAAGTGAGCAGGGGGGGGAGATCCTGACTGCCGAAGCCCAGACTTTTGCGGTGCAGGCGCTTTTCCAGGGTGCCCATGAGTATGGCTTGCACGGAGGCAATAAAGAGCAGGCTGTAGGCCAATAACGCGAGCGTGAGATGGACACGGAAGCCCGGCATGTTGGAATAGGGAATGAGGCGCATGCCGGGAACGATCAGGGGCAGGGCGATGCCTATCGTAGCGCCTGCCGCAAGCCAGCCCTGCACCCTGGACATGGGGTAACGCAAGCTGGAGAGCCCATAGGCGAGCACGGAGAGCCACAGGATGATGGAGGCGGAGTTGCCGAAGCCAAGCACCATCTGCCCGCCGGGGAATGTGGTGAGGGCAATGACATAGCCCTGCAGGCCTAGGCCCAGGGTCAGCAGCACCACCACCCAGGAAGGCAGGCGGCCAGCCGGGTAGGCCAGGAGGCGAATGGCCGACGCCGCATAGGCGACCGCGCCTAAAAGAGTTGCCAGCAGAGCGGGGGTGAAGGTCATTGGTTAGAATGTCGTCGCAAGCGCCTATTATCCATGTGCCCGACAGGCGCAACAAGGAAACCCATGTTTGAGAACCTGACCGGTCGCTTAGCCGGCGTCGTCAAAACCTTGCGCGGCCAGGCCCGCATCACCGAGGCCAACGTGCAGGACACCCTGCGGCAGGTGCGCCTCGCGCTTCTGGAGGCGGACGTCGCCCTGCCCGTGGTGAAACAATTCATCGACGATGTCAGGGGCAAGGCCCTGGGGCAGGAGGTGCTGCAAAGCCTGACCCCCGGGCAGGCCTTGATCGGCATCGTGCATGCCGAGCTGACGCGCCTTATGGGGGGCGAAACCGCTGACCTCAATCTCGCTGCCCAGCCTCCTGCGGTCATTCTCATGGCCGGCCTGCAGGGCTCCGGCAAGACCACGACCTCCGGCAAGCTTGCCTTGCTGCTGAAAGGGCGTAAGAAGAAAACCCTGCTGGCGTCCTGTGACGTCTATAGGCCGGCCGCCATCGACCAATTGCGGCAACTCGCTAGGCAACTGGATGTGGCGTTCTTCGAGGCTGGCGAGTTGAAGAATCCGCTGGACATCGCGCTGGCGGCACGGGATTACGCCAGGAAGCAGTTTTTTGACGTGCTTATCGTCGACACCGCCGGACGACTCGCCATCGATGAGGCCATGATGGCGGAGATCAAGGCGCTGCACGGCGCTTTGGATCCGGTGGAAACCCTCTTCGTGGTGGATGCCATGCAGGGCCAGGATGCGGTCAATGTGGCGCGCACCTTCAACGAGGCCTTGCCCCTTACCGGGGTCGTCCTCACCAAGCTCGATGGCGACGCCCGTGGCGGCGCGGCCCTTTCCGTGCGCCAGGTCACGGGCAAGCCGCTGAAATTCGTCGGCGTGGGCGAAAAACCGACTGGCCTGGAACCCTTTCATCCCGAACGGATGGCGTC
>JAJXXS010000278.1 GCA_021780975.1 Pseudomonadota bacterium | reverse complement strand
GCAGCCAGGTATGGACGGGCCACATGGGGACCTTGACGGCGAAGGCGAGGAAGAAGGCGAGGAAGATGAGGACCTGGGCGGTCATGCCCAGGGGGAGGCGGTAGTAGTCGAGGATGCTGAAGCTGCCTGCGGAGCGGAAATACAGATAGAGGAAGGCCACCAGCATGAGCAGGGAGCCGAGCAGGGTGTAGAGGAAGAACTTGAGGGCGGCATACACGCGATTGGGGCCGCCCCACATGCCGATGATGAGATACATCGGGATCAGCATGGCCTCGAAGAAGACATAGAAGAGGATGGCATCGAGCGCGGCGAACACGCCGTTGATGAGGCCGGACATGATGAGCAAGGCGGCCATGTACTGGGCGACGCGCTTGTCGATGACGCGCCAGCCGGCAACGACGACCAGGATGGTGGTGAAGCTGTTGAGGAGGATGAAAGGCATGGAGATGCCGTCCACGCCCAGGGCATAGTGGATGTGGAAGGCGGAGACCCAGGGCAGGTTCTCGCCGAACTGCATGGCGGCGGTGGCGTCGTTGAAGCCGCTGTACAGCGGAAGGGCCACGATGAAGCCCGCCACCGCCCCCGCCAGGGCCAGCATGCGCGCGATCGGCGCGTTGCGGTCCGACCCCGTCGCCAGCACCACCACGCCAGCCAGTATCGGCACCCAGATCACCAGGCTCAGCAGTATGTATGGGTTGAACTCGCCAGGGCTCGGGAACATCTCAGCGCTTTGCGGTTCGCACGGCCATAACCCTTGCGCCTGGCGTCATCAAAAGATCGGACATGCGGTAACGGGGTTCCAGTCTTCGAGTCGAAGTGAAGGCTTCTCCGGGGCTGGGTGTGTCAGTCAGTACCCCATTGCTGGGTGCCTATGCCTTCGCCTAAATCGGCAGCTACCAGGCGACGTCGCACTTCAAGAAGCTTTTCAATAAGGGCGGGCTCGGTGCGCGCGTAAGCGTCGGCGTCCGGAATGCGCTTGACCACCACGCCGAGCAGCTCGGTGATGGCGTTGCCGATGGAGTTCTGGCTGATGGTGACGATGAGCTTGCCGGCATCGTTGCGGTAGATCAGCTGCTTGAAAGCAGGTTGCCAACGGATCGCATTGGCATATTTTGGGTCGCTGATGCAGCGGTCGCGCACCATCTTGGCCGTCTTCAGGAAATCATTGTTGAACTGCAGCTTTCTCTCCACCAGTTCCGGGAAGTGGATGCCCTCCGGAAGGGGGGCATTACGCGTCGAAACCTGGCCGAAAAAAGTCCGGTAGAAATCGATGAAGCCCTTGAGCAGGATGTCATATTCCTTCCAGAAGCGTGGTCTTTTTAGTGCCTCGACGCCACCCTGGACTTCCCAGCTCGGCAGGCCCTGAGGGTAGCCGGTCAGGGCGATGCGGCATGAGCCATCGCGACAGGGTTGCAGAATTTGCAGATCTAGCTCATCAAAAAACGCCCGATAGACATCCCGCATATAGGCTTGAAACAAGGAATGCTGGCCGCCGTCGGTCAGATTCGGATTTTTTGCGTCCGCCAGGGGGGCGTCGCGCAACTGCGCTTTGGGAAAAACGATGAAATGGTTGTGCAGCATCCTTATGCTGGGAACCCCCGGCAGGTTGAGCGGCCAGGTCGCGTCCAGGCTGGCTTCCCCGGCGAGCACGAGATGCTGCTCAGGATCCGGGTAGTGTTCGACCATGTAGTCGATGATGATCTGGTTCATGCGGTTCCAGACGTTCTTCACCGGTCCGGGAACCTGGGTGCGGCGCACGGGCCGCCCTAGGGGGTCGAGTATGCTCTGCGAGGTGTTGTAGATGATCGAGGTGTCGAATTCATTGCTGTGGCCGATGGCTTTTCGGTAAAGCAGCAGGCCCTCAGGGTTTTGCAGCAATCCGTTGTTGTGCACCAGGTCGTTGAGGTTCTCGGCGCTGTTGAAGAACTCGTTCGGCTTGATGCCTTCGGGAACGTCGAGCGGTATCGGGCGAAAGGGAGTGACGATCTCTCTGGGGCCAGCCAGCATGGTTTTCCTGTCTGAATTCTTTTAAGGGGGCGTTGCGATCACGGCGCCGCCCGTTGGTCAATGTAGACCGCGGACATATTGCGCGAGTTCCTGCATGTCCTGGTCGCTTAGGCGCGCGGCAATGGTGCGCATCATCTTCGCCGGATCGTTGCTGCGGGCACCGGTGCGGAAATTATTGAGTTGGGCGTATACGTACTGGGAATGCTGGCCGGCCAGGCGTGGAAATTCAACCGGTATCCCGAGCCCTTGAGGGCCGTGGCAGGACTCGCAGGCTGGCACGCCCTGACTGGCGACGCCCGCACGCCAGAGTTTTTGGCCGGCGTTTGCCAGCTCCTTGTTCTGGGCTGCCGCCGGGGTTACTGTCTGCTCGCTGAAATATGCAGCCAGATTGTGCATGTCGTCCTCACTCAGGCTGGCGACCATGCCGTTCATGATCGGATTCTGCCGCTTGCCGGATTTGAAGTCGTTGAGCTGCTTGAGAAGATAGGAATAGCCCTGCCCTGCGAGATTGGGGTAGGTGGGAACCACGCTGTTGCCGTTCGCGCCGTGGCAGGCGGCGCATACGCTGGTCACGATGGGCTGCGCCTTGATGGGATCCCCGCGCTCGGCAAGCCAGGTATCGCCCGGTTCCGGGGCCGGCGTCGGCGCGGCCGCCGGTTGGGCGGGGGCTTGAGTGGTGTCGGCAGCGGTCGCCATCCCGCTAGCAGTAGAGCAGATGAAAGCTGCAGCCAAGGCAATCGTCAAACGCTTCATGATATGAGTGACTCCGGTTGGATTTTTTCGTGGCCTGCACGGATCCTGTGCACGTGTGGTCCGCGCGGCCCAGACGGTGATTCCAATGTGCTCAAAGACCTGATTAGTGCACGTCTTTCCAGAATTCCTTCTTGAGGAAATAGGCGATGATGAAGAAGATGAAGAGGAAGACCATGACGTAGACGCCGGTATGCAGGCGTTGTTCCTTGGCGGGTTCGCTCATCCAGGTCAGGTAGTTGACGAGGTCGCCGACCATGGCGTTGTACTGCGCCGGCGTCATGGAGCCATCCTTCACCAGTTCGAAATGCGAGAAGGTTTCTTCCTTCTCGGGCTTGCCGTCCACCATGTCCACATGGGTCTTGAACACCGCCACCTGATCGCCCTGCAGGTTGGCCAGCACGTTGGGCATCGCCACATTGGGGAACACCACGTTGTTCCAGCCCGTCGGCCGCTTGGGGTCGCGGTAGAAACTGCGCAGATAGGTGTAGACGAAGTTTGGTCCCAGGGCTTTGGTGATCACGGACAGGTCGGGCGGCGGATTGCCGAACCACTTCTTGGCATCCCCCGGGCGCATCGCCACCGTCATGGTGTCGCCCACCTTGTTGCGCGTGAAGAGCAGGTTTTTCTTGATCTGGTCTTCGGTCAGGCCCAGATCCTCCAGGCGCGAATAGCGCATGTACTCGGCGCTGTGGCAACTCAGGCAGTAGTTGACGAAGGTGTGCGCCCCGCGCTGCAGAGAGGCCTTGTTGGCGAGATCGATGGGCGCATGGTCCAGCGGGATGGCCGTCTCGGCCAGCGCCAGACCGGGCAGCAAGGCGGCGAGCAGCAGTATGCTTTTGAGTATGTTCATGATTGCTCCGTGTCTCGCTTCAGTGTTTGAACGTCACCCGCTCGGGCTCTGGCTTGGTCTTGTCTATTCTGGTGTACCAGGGCATGAGTATGAAAAACAGGAAGTAGGGCACGGTGAATGTGCGCGAAAGCAAAGTGTTCATGGGTGTTACCACCTGCATGCCCAAATAGCCCAGGGTAAGGAAGGAGATGATGAAGGCCCAGAGGAACAGCTTGTAAATCGGACCGCGGTAGCGGATCGACTTCACTGCGCCGCGATCCAGCCAGGGCAGGAAGAACAGCACCACGATGGAGGCACCCATCACCAGCACGCCGGGGAACTGCGAGTCGAACATGGGAGGCACGGCCCGCAGGATGGCGTAGAAGGGGGTGAAGTACCACAAGGGATGGATTTCCGGCGGCGTCACCAGGGGGTTGGCGGGCAGGAAATTGTCGGGCTCCAGCAGGATGCCGCCGCCGCTGGGCCAGAAGAACACGAAGGCGGAGAAGATGATGAGGAAGACCGCCACGCCCACGATGTCCTTCACCGTGTAGTAGGGGTGGAAGGGGATGCCGTCCAGCGG
>JAJXXS010000037.1 GCA_021780975.1 Pseudomonadota bacterium | reverse complement strand
GGCGAGGAGTTCGTGCTTTGCCTGCCGGGCGTGCATGCCAGCCAGGCCAAGCGCATGGTCGACCGCATACGCGAGGCGGCCGGCCGCACTGCCATGCTGGCGGCGTCGGGCAGCCCATTACGGATAAGTTTTTCTGCCGGGATCGCCGAACTGGCGGTCACGACGCTCCCCGCGCAAACCCTGGGCCTTGCCGATGACGCGCTGTATCGGGCCAAGGCGGATGGACGCAACCGGGTGTATATCGCGGCATCTGGCGCGTCCGCCCGACAGGACGTCGTCTAGGGGATTCCATGGTGGCCAGCGGACTTCGGCACACCGTGTCCGGGTATGATTCGCGCCCCTGCGGCGCCAGCGCATGACCCAGTTCAACGGCAACCGTGCCTTGTTGCAGGCCTTTCTGGCCGATGCGGGGCGCTATCTCGACGAATTCATCGGCGCGCTTGCGCCCTCTGCGGAGTTCCCCGTGGAAATGTCCATGGATACTGCCCTGGAGGCGCTGCGCGGCATACGTATCGGCGCCGAGTTCCTGCAAATAGGACAGCTCGCGGATTTTTGCCGGCAGCAGGAAAGCTATCTGGTGGCAGCCTCGGGCGGTGTGCCGCAGGAGGATGCGCAGGATGTGCTGATGCGGGCCGGAAGGGAGATCGGCGCGCAGTTGCAAGCACTCGGAGGTACGGGCAGCCAGCCTGCCGCAGGCCGCGGTGATCCTCGACCTCCCCCCATCCGGCCGGATGCGGCGTGGCAGGATGACACGCCGCAGCTGTCGCCTGCGCCGATTCCTGCGACGTCTCGGGAGACGGACGCGGCGGCTCCATCGATGGGGGAAGCGGCGGCCGGCCCGGGCTTGGAGGAAGCAGAGGCCACAGCGGACGCTTACCTGTCCGGCAAAGTCGAAATTCGGGATGCTGGCAGGGCGCCCGCGCCCGCTACAGGCACTGAGAGCACAGTGTTCCCTACCGCCCCGGCGGGCGAGGCTCCGGTGCCCGGCGACGAAGACAAACAGTCGGCGCCGGTCACCGCGATGTTCCAGGAATGGATGCGCGAGTGGCGCGCGTTCCGAGAGCAGATCGAGCGTCTGTATCTGGGGCCGCCTCCCGGCGTGAGTGCTGCGGCCCCGGCGGTCGACAACGTGATGCCTCAGGAAGCTGTGGAGGCCGCGCAAGCGGAAATTGGCGCGGCCCTCGGTTCGGCAGAGGTGTCCTCGGACGTCGATAAAAAGGTGACGCCGGCCAGCTTGGCATCGCCATCGCGGCGCGCCCCTCGGCCTGCCGATTCCGAACCGGTGGCCGTCCTGAAGCTGGGTGTTGGCAATACCCTGTACGCGCTGCCAGCGTCCCGGGTGCTCGGGTTTGTCGAGCCGCAGCGTGACGTGACGCAATTGGCCGCCCATACGGGTCTGGCGGCCGTCAACGACGCGACGGTGCCGGTCATGGATCTCCGTCGGCACTGGGATCTCGGCGCCAGGCCCGCGGATGCCCGTATCGTCCTGATCGAGAGCGATCATGGCCGCGTCGGCCTCTGGGCCGATCGCGTGCATGGCACGGAGAGTGTGCGCATCCAGCCGCTGGTCCCGCGCGCTTGCTACCCGGCCGCGCTGGATGGCGCCGCATTGAGCGCACAGGGTGAAGTGGTGCTGCTGTTGCGGCCGGAGAGCATTGCCGGGCCGGTGGAGGGTGCATGACCTGGGAGACAGCGGACTGGTTGGTTTTTCAGCTAGGCGAACAGCGCTGGGCCTTGGCCGCCGGCTGCGTGCGCCAGGTGATGCGGCCCCCGCCGATTACGTGCGTTCCCGGTGCCAGCCACGATTGTGCGGGCCTGATGGGATGGCAGGGACACCTGCTCACGGTGGTGGACGCTGCGGCAAGGCTGTCGCCAGGATCGGCCCGAGGGTCTTCTGGCGAGCGTGTCGTTCTCTGGGTGCACGAGGATCATGTCGGCGGCCTGCTGGTGGATGGGGTCGTGGGTTTGCGGCGTCTGCCGACGTCCGCGGCCCTGCCTTTGCAAAGCATGCTGCCTCCGCCCTGGGACGTCGTCGCCGGCCTGCTCAGGGATGGAGATGACATCGTCCCCATCTTGGAGCCCTCCGCGTGGTTCTCCGCAGCTGCTGAGGGGGTGTCTGACCGATATATGAGCACCCCCCATATATGAGCACCCGCGGCGCCAATCCATGAAGCTGTCTCCCACGCAATCCCTGCTGCTCTTGACGCTCGTCACCAGCGCGTTGCTGGTCGGGGGCTTGGCCTGGGCCTTCCTGCAGATGGCGGGTATCAGCCGCGGCATGGAACAGGAAACGCGGCTCGGGCGGCTGGTGATGCAGTTGCAGGTCGTGCAAAACGAAGTGGCGGCAGCGCGTCAGTTGCTGAGCCCAACGTTTTCCCAGGACAGCGGCGGGACAGCGCCGCTGGCCGTGGCCACAAGCCGGCTGCAGTTTGCCGATGGTGTGCTGCAGGGCCTGGAGAGCCAGGCCACTGCCCGCCTTTTCGATGCGGCCGAACGCCAGTCGCTCGCCGAATTGCTGGCCATGAGCGGCAAGCTGGCCAGCAGCAAGCAATTTCCGATCGGCACGGGGGTTTCCGTCACGCAGTTGGCGGGGTTCCAGCAAGCCCTAGGCCGCTTCGCCGCCCAGTTGGGCCGGAAGGGGCAGGTCGAGGCACAGCGCAACGCGCACCTGCGCGCGCGGGCCAGATGGGGCATTGCGGCATTTGCCGCGGGCGGCACTGCCTTGCTGGTGCTGCTGTCCGCTTATCTCATTGCCGGCTGGCGCCGACAGTACGCGCGCCTGCGTCAGTGGCTGCAGGATGCGGCGGCAGGCACGCCGCGTAAGAAGGGTGTAGGCCCGTGGCGCGGTGGTCTGGACGCGCTGGCGGGCGATCTGGATGGCCTGGAGCAGCGCATGGCGCGTATCCAGGAGGCCGCCTTGCAGCATGTTCTGGCGGTCGAGGAGGCGGCGGCCAAGCTGATTGGGATGGCCGGAAAATGGGAGGAGAGTCTGTGCGCAGGCGAACTCCAGGAAATGTCCGCGCCAACGGAGGCCGCAGATCTGGACAAGCTGGCCCATGGTTTGCAGGCGCTGTCTCACGGCCTGCAGGGCGGCAGCGATCGGCTACGCGATATGCAGCAGATCATAAGCAATGAGTTGCCCGAGCGCAGATCTGGCCACCCTGATGGGACTGGCTTGGCGCTTCGGCTGGCAATGGCCGGGGAGAAAGTCGAGCAGTTGTTGCTGCTGTGTTTGAACCTGCGTCTCTCCCTTTTGCATGGGCAGGTTGAAGCCTCCCATTTTGCCGCGGTCGCGGACGAACTGGATCCGGTGTGTGCGGAAGGCATCGTCCTGGCGCAGGACATCGCGGCGGCGGGCGCATCGTTGGGGAACGCGGCACTTTCTGGCAGGGTGGGGGCGACCCTGGAATCCGGCGGGGATTTGCGCCAGGCCTTGGCTCGCCTGCGCGAGTGGCTGGCGCGCCAGGCACAGGGGGCCAAGGCCATGGCCGAGGTGTGCGCGCGCTTGCGCGAACCAGGGTATAGGGAAAAGGGGCAGAGAGCCAGGGCTGCCGCCCATGCTGCGGAAATCCAGGCAGTCGTCGGCGACTTGCGGGAGCGGCTGCATAAGTTGCGCACGGCAGGGGCGCGCTAAAGTTTTTGGGGAGCGTGACGATAAGCCTGATGCAGGCTGAAAGCCCGCAAGACGGCAAGGATGCCGACCCAGGCTTATGAAAGGAGCTTTACCATGGCTATTTCCGGGATCATCAACACTAATATCAACTCCCTGAGCACGCTAAACGCGCTCAACGATACTTCCAGCAACCTCTCCACCTACATTCAGCAACTGTCCACCGGCAAGGCGATCAACGGCCCTGCAGACAACCCCGCGGGTTACGCCATCGCCCAGCGCTTCACCACCCAGATCAATGGCTTGAACCAGGCGGTGTCCAACGGTAACCAAGCGGTCTCCCTGGTGCAGACGGCCACCGGCGCGCTACAGAACGAAACCAACCTGTTGCAGCAAGTGCGTACCATTGCGGTGCAGGCCGCCAACGGCTCCAACACCTCGGCCGACCGCGCTTCCTTGCAGGGTGTGGTGTCGCAGTTGCTGGCGCAGGTGCAGACCATCGCCACGCAGACGCAGTTCAACGGCCAGAACATCCTGGATGGCAGCTTCTCCGGCCAGCAGTTCCAGGTCGGCGCCAATG
>JAJXXS010000370.1 GCA_021780975.1 Pseudomonadota bacterium | reverse complement strand
CCGAACAGGACCGTGAAACGCCTTAGCGCCGATGATAGTGCGGATTACCCGTGTGAAAGTAGGTCATCGTCAGACTCCCCTATCCCCAAACAAAACGCCCTCATCCGAGGGCGTTTTGCTTTCAGCTGATCGCTTACCTTTCAGCTCAATAATCTGCCCCTCCTAGAATCTCCTCACTTCCCTGCTCCGGGCGACGAAGAATAGCGCTCCATGACGGTACGGTCCTTCCAGTTCTTTGCATCCAGAACTGCCGCGGGGATGCGGAACCGGTCGCTCTCGGGCACGGCCTGCTGGCTCACGATCTTCAGGATATCCGTGTAAAGGATCTTGTGGAGAAGTCCGTTCGCGTCGACCATCCGCGCAATCATGCAGTCGTCATAGAGTTGGTAGACGTACAGGTTTGCTGGGCGTAGTTTGCCTTCCGGATTTCTCCAGGTGACGACGTAGCGTGTGTCGGGGCTGAAATTGTCCTTGTTCATGAATACTCACGAGCGTTGAGTGGGAACAGGTTTACCGGCCGATAGAGCTTGGTTCCGGCAGCGCACTGACATGGCTTGGCGCCGGGTGGTTCGGCTTCGCGACTGAGGGCGCACTGCGGGCATCTGGCGCTAGCTGCGCCATCGGTTGTCTAAATAATGCCATCGAGTGCACACGCTGTTGAAGCTGTCTCATGATATGCCATGCAACGGGGTGCTACAAGGAAACGGGCTGTTTCCTGGTTTTCATGCGGCTTAGTGGGGGTGGATGCTACTGCGTGATACTGCTTGCTGGTGCCGGGAGGGGGACTCGAACCCCCACGCTTTTAAGGGCGGCGGATTTTGAATCCGCTGCGTCTACCGATTCCGCCATCCCGGCCAGGAGGAGCCGCCTATTATCGTCAAAAGCAGGCGGGCGGACAATACTGGTGGACATCCTGTCATTATAATTCCCGCCTTTGCCGTGAACCCGATCTCATGCGGCTATCCGATTTCGATTTTTATCTCCCCGATGACCTCATCGCCCAGCGTCCGTTGGCACAGCGTGGCGACAGCCGCCTGCTCCACGTGGGGAAGGGCGGCGCATTGCTCGACGAGCGCTTCGCCGATTTGACACGTCATATTCAGGCGGGCGATGTCGTGGTGTTCAACGATACCCGGGTGATGAAGAGCCGTCTTTATGGCCACAAAGCGAGCGGCGGCAGGGTGGAAATCCTGGTGGAGCGTCTCGTCGGGACGCGATGCGCATGGGTTTTTTTGCGTGCCAGTCATGCGCCCCGGCCAGGTGCCGTTTTACATCTGCCCGCAGGAGCGACGGCAGAGGTAGTTGAGCGGCGAGAAGACCAATACCTCCTTCAGCTTGCCGGCGAGGGCGATTTTGCGGGGCTGTTGGAGCGCCACGGGTTAATTCCTTTGCCCCCCTACATAGACCGGCCGCCAGAGGAACTTGACGACTCGCGTTATCAGACCGTCTATGCCGCACACCTTGGCGCGGTGGCAGCCCCTACTGCGGGGCTGCACTTCGACGACGCCATGCTTGCGCGCATCGGCGACCTGGGGGCTGTAATGGCGCGGGTGACCCTGCACGTGGGTGCCGGCACCTTCCAGCCGGTGCGCGTCGACGATATCAGCGGACATCGGATGCACAGCGAGCGGTATGTCGTGCCTGAGGACACAGTCGCAGCGATCCGTCAGGCGCGGCATGAGGGCCACGCTGTGCTGGCCGTGGGTACCACCAGTCTGCGAGCGCTGGAGTCGGCGGCGCGCAATGGCGAACTGATCCCGGGGGGCGGCGAGACGGATCTCTTCATCACTCCTGGCTACCGCTTTCAGGTGGTGGATCGGCTGCTCACCAATTTCCATCTCCCCAGGTCGACCTTGTTGATGCTGGTGTCCGCCTTCGCAGGCGTGGAGCCCATCCGGCACGCCTACTTCCATGCCGTGGCTGCGCGGTACCGTTTTTTCAGTTACGGAGATGCGATGCTTCTGGAAAAAAACGATGGCCTTTGAGCTGTTGGCCGGCGACGGCGCGGCGCGGCGCGGGCGCCTGCAGTTGGCGCATGGGACGATAGACACCCCAGCTTTTATGCCGGTGGGGACTTATGGCACGGTCAAAGCCATGGCGCCGGACGAATTGCGCGAACTGGGCGCGCAGATCGTGTTGGGCAATACGTTCCATCTCTGGCTTAGGCCGGGGCTGGAGGTGGTGAGCAAGTTCGCAGGCTTGCACCGCTTCATGGGCTGGGACGGGCCTATCCTCACGGATTCCGGCGGGTTTCAGGTATTCAGCCTGGGGAAGCTGCGCAAGATCACGGAGGAGGGAGTGCGCTTTGCCTCGCCTATCAACGGCGACCGCCTCTTTCTCACGCCGGAACTCTCGATGCAGATCCAGCGCACCCTCAACGCCGACGTCGTGATGATTTTCGACGAATGCACACCCTACCCGGCGAGCCGCAGGGAGGCCGCTGTTTCCATGGAATTGTCGCTGCGCTGGGCGGCCCGCTCCAGGGCGGCACATGCCGACAATCCCAATGCGCTGTTCGGCATCGTCCAGGGCGGCATGTACGAAGATCTGCGCGACCAATCCCTCGGCCGGCTCACGGAAATGGATTTTGACGGCTACGCGATAGGCGGATTGTCGGTGGGCGAGCCCAAGGAGGATTTCTCGCGCATTCTCGCCCACGTTGCGCCGCGTCTGCCACAAGGCAAGCCGCGCTATCTGATGGGGGTGGGCACGCCGGAGGATATCGTGGAGGCGGTGATGACAGGCATCGACATGTTCGACTGTGTCCTCCCCACGCGCAATGCCCGGCACGGCATCATCTTTACCCGTTTTGGCGACGTGCGGATCAAGAATGCCCGGTTCAAGGATGACACGCGCCCCCTGGACGAGAGTTGTTCGTGTTACGCGTGTCGCGGCTTTTCGCGTGCGTATGTCCACCATCTCATCCGGTGCGGAGAAATCCTGGGTGCGCGCCTGGCCACCTGGCACAACC
The DNA here is from genome assembly GCA_021780975.1 of Pseudomonadota bacterium. Taxonomy (GTDB): domain Bacteria; phylum Pseudomonadota; class Gammaproteobacteria; order Burkholderiales; family Thiobacillaceae; genus JAJXXS01. Next base: position 1,229 of record JAJXXS010000370.1, on the reverse strand, counting down.
TGCATTATTACCAGAACCTCATGAGCGAGCTGCGCGCCGCCATCGTCAGTCGGCAGACGGCGGCCTATGTGGCGCGCTTTAAGGAAGAGCGCGCACGGGGATGCTAGAATCCGAGACTTTACAAGGCGGCCGATGCATGCATCGGTACGTCCCATAACCAACCTTACGAGAGGAGCCGAAACGAATGTTCTCCCTTGCACACGCTGCCGGGCCAGGTGGTGAGCCCAATGCCTTGGTGAGCTTTTTGCCGCTCATCGTCATTTTCGTGCTGTTCTACTTCATGCTCATCCGACCGCAGATGAAGCGCGCCAAGGATCAGCGCAAGATGCTTGAAGCCTTGCAGAAAGGTGACGAGGTGGTCACTGCCAGCGGCCAGGTTGGAAAAGTCACCAAGGTCGGAGAACAGTTCGTGGCGCTGGAAATCGCGGACGGTGTGGTGACCAATGTACAAAAACAATCGGTTACCACGTTGCTGCCCAAGGGCACCATCAAAAGCCTGTAAGGGGCGGCCAGCCGAACACGGGCTGCCCGCGCAGCTCCCTTTACCATTTCCCAAGCAGAACTCCCGGCCGCGCCATGAACCGCTTTCCTCCCTGGAAATACATCATTATCGCCATCGCCCTTCTGGTGGCCTTTCTTTACGCGCTGCCCAATTTCTATGGCGACAAGCCGGCGGTGCAGATTTCCCCGGTGAAGACCACGGTAAAGGTCGATCCCTCGCTGCTGAATCAGACGCTCGCCATTCTTGAGCAAGCCAAGCTGCCGCAAACGGGGGCTTACATCGAGGGCAACAGCATCAAGATCCGCTTCCCCAGCGCGGATGTCCAACTCAAGGCCAAGGATGCACTCCAGGCCGGGCTGGGGCCGGGCTATGTGGTGGCGCTCAACCTGCTGTCGGCCTCTCCGGAATGGTTGACCAGCATCCACGCGCTGCCCATGTACCTGGGTCTGGATCTGCGCGGTGGCGTCTACTTCCTGCTGGAAACGGATATGCAGGCGGCACTGGCAAAAACCCTGGGCCGCGACCGCGGCGATATCCGTACCGAGTTGCGCCAGGATCAGATTCGCTATGGCGGCGTGGATCTCAAGGGCGAACAACTGGTCGTCCATTTCGCCACCCGCGACCAGCGTGACGCGGCGCTTGCCAAGTTGCCGGCCAGCTTCACCGATCTGACTTTCGCTCCCGGCGACACGGCCGACGAGTTCCTCCTTACGGCCACGCTGAAGCC
>JAJXXS010000331.1 GCA_021780975.1 Pseudomonadota bacterium | reverse complement strand
CGCCCCAACCCTCCTTAGGTCATAGGGTGATTTCCGCGCTGCGCAGCCGTTCAGCGGCCGCTTCAGGACTGATGGTATTGACGAACAAACCGGAGCCCAGTTCAAAGCCGGTCGGGATCGATGTGCGAGGACAAATTTCCAAATGCCAGTGGTAGGAGGAACCATGCTGCTCGCGGCGCGCATCATGCGGCACGGAATGCAGAAAGAAGTTGTACTGGGCCCCGCCGATCACGGCATCCAGACGGGCCATGGTGCGCCGGAGCACCGCTGCGAAATCCGCCAGTTCATCCTCGGTGGCATCCAAAAAATCCGCCTGATGGCCCAGCGGAAGAATATGCACCTCCCATTCATAACGGCTGGCAAAGGGCTTGACGGCGATAAAGTGGTGACCCTTCTCCACTATGTATTGCCCGACATTGATCTTGCGCCTGACCGCCCCGGAGCTCCTGTCATAGATTGCAGCCTCAAACGTCAACGCCTCGTCGATGAGCGTGCAGAAGATGCAGTGATGGTGCTTGCGAAAGTAGTCCGCAGAATTGCGCACTTCCGCCTCGACGTTTTCCGGTACTACCGGCATCGCTATGATCTGGCTATGGGTGTGCGGGATGGAAGCCCCCGCGGAGGGACCGAAATTCTTAAACACGAGCACGTACTTGAGGCGGAGATCGGCGGCGAACAGCTGCGCCATGCGCATGCGATAGGCGAGCAGCACCAGGGTTAGATGCGCTGCGGACATTTCATGTATGGCGGCGCCATGATGGGGATGGTCGATGAACACCTCGTGGCGCCCATAACCGTCAATCGCCTGCTGCAGGCCAAAGGCGAAGCTGACGTCCTGGCGGTCATCCCCCAGCACCGGGTAAAGATTGGGGACCAGACGCACTTCCCAGTCCCCGTCTGCGGGCCAATGAAGGATTTCCGGCGGCGTCTTATGCTCATTACCCTTGCAGAAGGGGCATGTGTCGACGTGCTTGCGCGTGTCCCGTGGGGCCAGATCCTCCACTTTCTTCGGTCGCATTGAACGTGCCGTTGCCACCAGCACCGACTCGGCCGGGACTATGGGGTTGATGCGGATTTCGCGGATTCCCTGCTCGTTCATTGCCACCTCCGCGCGCAAGCTTAGCGGAACGTACCCCAGACTGCGAGCCGGGCATTTTCATGCCGCCCGATGGGCCCTTTATCTGGCCCCGCGATGGAACGGAACCGCCATCACGCCCCTCATCCCGCCAATACCCAGACCTGCCCCGCCTCTATTTTCACGGCATAGGTGCGGATGGGCTCTTCCGCGGGCTCACAGGTGGGTTTCCCGCTCGCCAGATCGAAATAGCTCCCGTGCAGTGAGCATTTGATCTTGCCATCCTTGATGCAGCCGAGATAAAGCGAATAGTCCTCATGGCTGCACATTTCGTCCACGCAAAAGTAGCGCCCTTCGCTGTTGCAAAGCAGGAGCTTCCTCCCCGCCACCTCGACACGCTTCATCTGCGCGGGCTTGAGCTCACCCACGCCGGCCACCGCAACGTATTCGGCCATCATTTCACCCGCTGCGCCGCACGCCCCGAGTCGAGCACCGCGCGCACCTGCGCGGCCGCCTCCGCAAGGGTGGTGGCGCGGCCAACGTGATGCAGAATGAGGCTTGCGCCAAGCACCAGGGAGTCATATGTCGGGCCCTTCGCGCCCTGGAGGGCAGCCCGCCCCGCCTCGGCCGCCGCCTTTGCTGTGGCAGGCACGTCCAAAGCAATGGCGATCTCGTCTTCCGCCTCACGCACCGGCAGGCCAGGTGGGAAAGGCACGGCGCGAACGTCCTGCTGGATGCCGAGCGCCGCCGGGTCGATGGCCAACTCGATTTCGCCCTCCGCATCCCTATCGCGATAGTAGTAGGCCTTTCCGGCCTGGCGCAGGGAGGGGATCACCCCGCCCTCCACACCGCGCACGATGAGAGCGCTGTCAAACCCGGCCTGGCGGGCCAGATCAGCGTAGATGGGCGGATAAGGCTTGTGCACATAGCCGGTGATGAAGTGGGTTTTCTTGCGGCCGACGATGGGTTTGGCGAGCACTTCCACGGTTGTAAGCACCTGGCGCTTGACCATGCGGGCGCGCAGGCTGACCAACTCATGCAGCGCTGGGTTGTACTGCGCCTGGTCCAGGTAGGCCCAGCCGACGGCCGGGTCGGCAAGGCGCTGCGCTGCCGCGGCCGGGCTGAGGTCGACAGCCAGACCCGCCGCCGCGAGCACGTGACGGGCGGTGACGCCGTATTTCGGGCCTACCCGGTCAAGGCCATGGGCAACCGCCGCCACCCCGCATTCAGCCAGCAGCGGGCCGAGGAAGGGGGCTGCCGGCAGGCAACGATTGTAGCCGTCATAAGGGTCGCCGATATCCACCACTTCGTCGACTGCCGCCGTCGCGCGCCGCGTCGTCGCCACCACGGCATCGAGCACACCGCGGTTTTCGTCCTGCGTCTCGCGCTTCATGCGCAAGGCGATGAAATATATCCCGGCCTGTACCGGATCGATCTGATTTTCGATGATGGCGCGCGTGCCCAAATACGCCTCTTCCCGGCTGATGTCCTTGGACAGGTCGGGGCCGGTGGCGATGCGCTGGATGATGGAATGCATGACGCGCTTGACGTCGCTTTGGGTGGTTTCCATGGTAAAGCCCTTGAAAGACTCCAGGCTGCGGCCTGGACATGGGGCTATTTTAACCGCCCTGCCCACGCTCAGGCGGATCGGCTAGCGCAGCCCCCGCTCCAGCCGTGCCGCCAGCCGCTCGCCCGCCTCGAACACCGGCAGGGCAATCCCGTGATCGAGCAGGCGTGTGACCGCGAGGCCAGGATAGCCGCAGGGGTTGATCGCGGCGAAGGGCGCGAGGTCGCCATCGACGTTGAGTGCCACCCCATGATAGGCGCAACCCCGGCGGACGCGCAGGCCAAGGGCGGCGATCTTGGCGCCACACACATAGACGCCGGGCGCCCCGCTGCGACGCTCGCCGCGAAGGTCAAAATCGGCCAGCAGATCGATGACCGCCTGCTCGATGCGGTTAACCAACTCGCGGATGCCGTAACCGCGACGCCGCAGATCAACCAGGGTGTAGACCACCGCCTGCCCCGGACCATGATAGGTGATCTGACCGCCGCGGTCGCAGTTCACCAGGGGAATGTCATTGGTGGCCAGCAGATGCTCTGTCTTGCCTGCCTGGCCCAGGGTGTAGACCGACGGATGCTCCAATACCCACAACTCGTCTGCGCTGGCAGCGCTGCGCGCCGCCGTATACGCCTGCATGGCTTGCCAGGCTGGGCGATATTCCACGCGCCCGAGCGTCCGCACCACCACCGGGGGCGCTTCCCTGGGCAATAGGCCCGTCTCGGCAGCGCGCGCGTGCGCTGCGAGTGTGTCAGGCGCCACGGAGTCCTCTCACAGCACCACTTTAACCCAGGGATGGGCGCTCAGTTCGCGGTACAAGGCATCGAGTTGGGCCTTGGATGTCGCACGTATGGTGCAGGTCACGGCAAGGTACCTGCCGCCGCGCGAGGCGCGCATCTCGACAGTCTCGGCCGCAAAGTCCGTGGCATGCCTCTGCACCACGGCCACCATCGTCTGGACAAATTCGTCACGCCGCTCCCCCATGATCTTGAGGGGAAAATCGCAGGGAAACTCCAGCAGCGTTTCTGCCGCCATCAGAACCAGCGCATGAAGAACAGCTTGATGCTGTCCCACAAACGGCCGAAGAAGCCAGCGGGCTTCACTGTCTCCAGCGCCACCAGGGGATAATCGCCGTACGGCTTGCCGTCCAGGGTCAGGTGCAGCGTGCCCACCTGCTGTCCCTTCATCACCGGCGCCAGCAGAGGCTCCCTCGTGATCACCTGGACGTCCAACTGTTTCTCGCCGCCACGCGGCAGGGTCAGGTAGAAATCCTGCAGGAAACCGATGGGCAGGTGGTTGGCGGCACCCTTGTATATGGCGACCTTCTTCACCACCTGGCCGGCGCCATAGAGCTTCGCGCCGCTATAGAATTGGAAGCCGTAATTGAGCAGCTTCAGGCTGTCCATCACCCGCCCCTGGTTGCTTGGCGCACCGAGCACGACCGAAATCAGACGCTGGTCACCACGCTTGGCGGATGCCACCAGGCAATAGCCGGCTTCCTCCGTATAACCCGTCTTGATGCCATCCACCTGGGGATCCAGCCACAACAGACGATTGGTGTTGGGCTGTGTGA
>JAJXXS010000035.1 GCA_021780975.1 Pseudomonadota bacterium | reverse complement strand
TAAATATCACAACATATTGATTTAACGTAAAAATAATTTCTGGCCTTACTTTTGCTATATGGCTTTCGGCCTGAAATTTCCCCTTCGTTGAAGGCAGGAGATTGCACGGGGGTCCAAAACTCGCTGCCGGGCTGCCCAAGTCACGCACACAGGAGACAACATGCTTCTCAAATTCGCACCATTGCTGGGCGCTGCGGTTTTTTTATCCGCCGGCCAAGCACACGCCACGCTTTCCAGCGCTTCCGCCCAAGCTTCCATCGACTGGTCCGGGCTTAAAGTCCAACTCATTGATCTGGATACCAGTGACGGCATTACCCCTACGTTCACCTGGACCAGCCAAAACACCGGCGCCAATGCAAATGCCAGCAACGCAAATCCTGCGGCTAACGCTTCAGCGGGAAACAGCACCTCCTCCTGGGGCAGCGGATTCAGCAACAGCGCCGTGACGCCTTATTCCAGCGGCGCCTACAGCGCCAGCGCCACCGCCACAAACGCCAGCGCGACGGCGCAAGGGAACTATGCCGGCACAAGCTGCCCGCTGTACTACTGCTATCCGCAGACGAACACCGCGTCCTCCAACAACAATCGTTCCGGCAGCTTTACCCTGAGCGGCAAAGGGATAGCAATCGTTTCGCTGCCCTGGTCGATCCAGGCCAGCGCCAACCCCGGTTCCACAACGACTGCCTATCCCTATTACTACTTCAACCTGACGAGCGCGAGCGCCAACGCCAATATCTCCGCCACGTACACCACCTCTGGAGGAACAACGGTCACCGCCAATTCCAACAATTCTGTCGGCAATCCCTATTACTACTATTCTTCGATGCCTTATTCCGACAGCAAGAGCGGCACATTCTCCTTCGCCATCTACAACGACAGCGGCGCCACCCTGACCGGCAGTCTATCTTCCAACTTGAGTACGTCGGCGACTGCGGTGCTATCCCCGGTCCCGGAAGCGCAGACCTGGAGCCTGATGCTCGCCGGACTCGGCCTGCTTGGACTGCGCCTGCGTCGACGCGGCTAAATTCCGCCGCCTCCGATGTGCAACGGCCCGGCACCCGACCGGGCCGTTTGCATTGGTGCCGAGCAATCAGACCAAATACTTGATCCCCACGCCGGCCAGCAGCGCCAGGGTGGCGTAGAGAAACGCGCGGTGCGGGATGCGGAAGTGCAGGTGGTTGCCGAGATAGAGCCCCAGCAGGGCGGCCGGCGCCAGGGCCAGGAACACTGCGCCCAGGGCCAGGTTCAGGAGCCCCAGCACCACGTACATGACGGCACGCAGCAGATTGTCCACCAGGGCGATGGCCTGGAAGGTGGCGCGGAAGGCGCGCTTGTCGAGATGGCGCATCTGCAGGTAGGCTACGATGGGCGGCCCGCCGCCGCCATAGAGGCTGCCGATGATGCCGCCCAGGGTGCCCAGCGGCCAGGCCCAGCGGCGCGACACCTGCGGCAGGCGCTCGGGCCGCAGCAGCAGCGCGTAGGCGACGTAGGCGAGGATGAACACGCCGAGGAAGGTAGTGAGGCTTTGTGCGTCGGTTCGCGCCAGCACCAGCGAACCCAACGCCAGTCCAGCCAGCGAAGCGGGCAGCAGGGCCTTCAGCTCATCGCTGCGCAATTCATGCAGGTCGTAGATGCCCAGGTAGAAGGGCGCGATGATGTCCAGCAGCAGCACCACCGGCACCACCTGCTTGATGGGAAACAGCAGCGACAGCAGCGCCACGGAGATGAGCCCGGAGCCGAAGCCGATGGCGGCGCGCACGAAGAACGCCAGCACGACGATGAGAAAGGATCCCGCCAGCAGTGCGGGATGGCCCCAAAGCTGCCCCCATTGCAGGGAGTGCATGGAAAATTCCGAGGAAAAGGACGGCATTTTGTTTGCAAGCTAACGGATTCCGTATGATAGCCGCAAACCGGCATTCATCCCGCCAAATTCCGCAGCCTGGCCGTGCCAGCGCATGCCATCTCGCCACCAGGGCCGCCGCCCGCTACGCTAATCCTTTTCTAACGGACACTCCCTAAGCTCTGGGCAAGAAAGGGGAAGCATGCGCGTATTGCTGGTGGAAGACGACGCCATGATAGGCGAAGCCGTGCTGCAGGCCTTGAGGGACGCGGCACTGGCCGCCGACTGGGTGCAGGACGGCGCTGCTGCGCTCGCGGCGCTGGCGGTCAACGAGCACGACGCCGTGCTGCTGGACCTCGGCCTGCCGCGCAAGGATGGCCTGGAGGTGCTGCGCGAATACCGCAGCCGCGGCGGTGCGGCGCCCATCATCATCGTCACCGCGCGCGACGCGGTGGAGGACCGCATCGCCGGCCTCGACCTGGGCGCGGACGACTATCTGGTGAAACCCTTCGATGTCGGCGAACTGCTCGCACGCCTGCGCGCCGTGGTGCGGCGCAAGGGCGGCAGCGCCAGTCCCGTCCTGGGTGGCGGCCGCTTGCGGCTCTACCCCGACAGCCGCGAGGCCGAATTCGACGAGCGCCGCAGCCGCCTGACACCCCGGGAGTATGCCCTCCTGTACGCCCTCGCCCTGCGTCCGGGGCAGATCCTCACACGCGCCGAACTGGAGAAGCACGTCTACGGCTGGAACGAGGAAGTGGAGAGCAACGCCATCGATTTCCTCATCCACGGCATCCGCAAGAAGCTCGCCCCCGAGGCGGTGCGCAATGCGCGCGGGCTCGGCTGGATGGTCGACAAGTGAGCGCCCGCTCGCTGCGCCGGCAGCTCACCTGGTGGATCGGGCTGCTGGTGCTGGGCGGCAGCCTGGCCGCCGCGCTGCTCGCCTTCTGGCTCTCCTACGGCGAGGCCAACGAATTCCAGGACGCCCAGCTCACGCAGATGGGGCGCCTGCTGATGCACAGCCCCGCACCGCCGCCCGCGAGCCTGGAACCCGACACACGCAACATCGACCCCGACGACCGCCTGCACCTGTGGCGCCTGCCGGCGGCGCCGACTGCCGCCTGGCCCGATCGCCTCGCCGCCCACTCCGACGGCCTGCACACCCTGTACGGCCCACAGGGCTATTACCGGGTGTGGATAGGCACCCGCCCTGACGGCGTGCGCGTGGGCCTGGGCGAACTCACCGACGCGCGCGACGAGGCCGCACAGCGCGCCGCCCTGCACACCCTGCTGCCGCTGGCCGTGCTGCTGCCGCTCATCGCGCTGGCCGTGGCGCTCATCCTCAAGGCCGGCTTCCGCCCCCTGGAGCACCTCACCGCGGAACTGCGCAGGCGTGCCGACGCCGATCTCTCACCGCTGGAGACACGCTCGAGCCCGCTGGAAATCCAGCCTTTCCTGGGCGCCATCAACCACCTGCTGCAGCGCCTCAAGGACACCCTGAGCCAGCAGCAGCGCTTCATCGCCGACGCCGCGCACGAACTACGCACGCCGCTCACCGCGCTCAAGCTGCAGGCTGCCAATCTGGAAACCGTGCTCATCGACGCCGAGGCGCGCCGCCGCCTGCAGCCGCTCAAAGCCGGCATCGAGCGCGCCCGCCTGCTCGCCACCCACCTGCTGGACATGGCGCGCGCCCAGCAGGCGCTCGCGCTGCCCGAGCGGCCGGTGCGGCTGGACGCGTGCGTGAAGCAGGCCTTCGCCGCCACCTTGACGCTGGCAGCCGAAAAGGACATCGACCTCGGCCTGGAGCGGCTGGACGCGGTGAGCCTGAAGGGGGATGAGATCGCGCTCGCCACCCTGGCGCGCAACCTGATGGAGAACGCGGTGCGCTATTCCCCCTCGGGTAGCCGCATCGACGTGCGCGTCTATCAGCAGGCGGGGGCGCCGGTGCTGGAAGTGCAAGACCAGGGCCCGGGCATACCGCCGGAGGAGCAGGCGCGCGTGTTCGAGCCTTTCCATCGCCTGCCCGGCAGTCCCGGCGAGGGCTCCGGCCTGGGGCTGGCCATCGTCGCCGGCATCGCGCGTCATCATGGTGCCCAGGTCAGCTTCGTCAATCTGCAGCCCGGCCTGCTCGCGCGCTGCGTTTTCCCCGTTTCCCCGGAGGCCCCCAGCCCATGAAACTGCGCCCCGTATTTTTCGCCGCCCTGCTGCTGACCGGCTGCGCCAGCTACCGCCCGCTGCCGCTCGACACCCAGGCGCGCGCGCCCGCCAGCCCGGCAGACATCAAGGTGGACGCGGCCACCATGCCCCTGCCGGCGCTGCGCCATCATGTCTTCGACCCCGCCAACGGCCTCGACATGACCGAGGTCGCCATGC
>JAJXXS010000303.1 GCA_021780975.1 Pseudomonadota bacterium | reverse complement strand
AAGGCGCCGGGGTCGCCGGGCAGCACCGTGCGGCCGGTTGCGGGATCGTAGTCCAACTCGACGATCTCGATCTGCTGGTTCTTGACGATGTCGCGCGTCGCGGCCCGATACAGCGGATGCACCGTCTTCGGCATGAGGATGCGGCCGACGCCCGACTTGTGCGTGCGCACCGCCATCAGCACCGCCTCCGCCAGGCCCGAGCCGCCGTCGTACAGCGAGGCGTTGGAGACGTCCAGGCCGGTCAGCCGCGTCATCATGGTCTGGTATTCGTAGATGAGCTGCAGCGTGCCCTGCGAGGCCTCGGCCTGGTAGGGCGTGTAGGCGGAATAGAACTCGCCGCGCGTAGTGATTTGCCACACGGCGGCGGGGATGTGATGCTCGTAGGCCCCGGCGCCGAGGAAGTTGAGATAGCGGCCGTCTGTTTCGGCACGCTCCATGAGCAGGCGCGACACCGCCATCTCGGACAGCCCGGCCGGCACCTTGGTCAGCTTGCCGGCGCGCAGCTCGGCGGGGATTTCATCGAACAAGTCGTCGATGCGCTCGGCGCCGATGGCAGCAAGCATTTCAGCGGTGTCCTGCTCGGAATGGGGAATGAAAGGCATGATGGTGAGTGATCAGTAGGCAGTCGTCATTAGGCAGCGGTGGGCGGGCATTTTTTGCAAACTGCCAACTGCAAGCGCCCAACTGATGCTTAGTGCGCTTCCGCTTCCACCAGCGCCTGGTAGGCGGCGGCGTCGAGCAGGCTGTTGGCCGCGCTGGCGTCGACGGGCCTGATCTTGAACATCCACGCGCCATAGGGATCCTGGTTGATCTTTTCCGGGCTGGCTTCGACGTCGGCATTGCCGGCCGTGATCTCGCCCGCCACCGGGGCGTACACGTCGGAAGCGGCCTTCACCGATTCCACCACGGCGCATTCCTCGCCGGCGCTCACGGTGCGGCCGACCGCCGGGGTCTCCACGAACACCATATCGCCCAGCAAATCCTGGGCATGGTGAGTGATGCCCACCGTCAGGCTGCCGTCGGATTCGACGCGCACCCACTCGTGGGACTTGGTGTATTTGAGGTCGGCGGGGATGTTCATAAGAGGCTCCAAGGGAGTGGTCATTCGGCAATTGGCAGTTGGCAGAATCTTGCGCCGCGCTCTGGCGGCTGACGACTGCCAACTGACCGCTAAAAATTCAAATCAAAGCTTTTCCATTCCTCACGAACGGATATTTCACCACGTTTGCTTGCAGTTTTTTGTCGCGCACTTCCACCTCGACTTTTTCACCCGGCGCGATGCCCAGGGGGATGCGTGCCAGGGCGATGGATTTCTCCAGCGTGGGCGAAAAGGTGCCGGAGGTGATTTCGCCTACGCCGTGCTTGGTGTGCACTTTCTGATGCGCACGTAGCACGCCCTTGTCCAGCAGCACCAGGCCTACCAGCTGGCGGGTGATCTCGCTGGATTCCAGGGCCTTGCGGCCGACGAAGTCGCGTTCGCTCTTGAGGTCCACCGTCCAGGCCAGGCCGGATTCGAGCGGGCTCACGGTCTCGTCCATGTCCTGGCCGTAGAGATTCATGCCGGCTTCCAGGCGCAGGGTGTCGCGCGCACCCAGACCGGCCGGCTTGGCGCCGGCTTCGAGCAGGGCCTTCCAGAAGAAGGGCGCAGACTTCGCCGGCACCATCACTTCGTAGCCGTCCTCGCCCGTGTAGCCGGTGCGGGCGACGAACATCTCGCCCACGTTCACGGCATTGAAGGGCTTGAGGCCCTCGGTCATCTGTTCGGAGCCGGGCATGGCGCCGTGCAGTACCGCCGCGGCCTGCGGCCCCTGGATGGCGATCATGGCCAGGTCGCGGCGCGGCGCGAGGCTCAGGTTGGCGCCCCAGGCTGTGTTGCACTGCTGCATCCAGGCCAGGTCCTTATCCGCCGTGCCGGCGTTGACGACGATGCGAAACCACTGCTCGTCCATGAAATAGATGATGAGGTCGTCGATGACGCCGCCCTGCTCGTTCAACATGCAGGAGTACAGCGCCTTGCCTGGGGTCTTGAGCTTGTCCACGTTGTTGGCCACCAGGCGCCGGAGGAAGGCGCGCACGCCCTCGCCCTTTACGTCCACCGGCAGCATGTGGGAAACGTCGAAAATGCCGCAGGCGCTGCGCACTACGTCGTGCTCCTCGATCTGCGAGCCGTAGTTCACCGGCATGTCCCAGCCGCCGAAATCGACCATCTTGGCGCCGAGCTCGCGGTGTGCTGCATTGAGCGGAGTCTGTTTGAGCATATAGGTTCCAAAGAAATAAAGCCGGCTGGTGCCGAGCCCCTCTGTCCTTGGTACCTGAGAGATTGGGGGGCAGCATCTATGCTGCCCCTTGCCCCTTCGGTGGCGGCCAGCCGGTCCCCTTGGAGTGAAGGGGGTGCAGCGGCCGCGCTCTCCAGAGTGTGGATCGAACCGGTCCTTTTGCCTGAGCGATTGCGGGCGCTTGCGCCTTCGGCGGCGGGGGTTCCCCGCGCTCTCCCGATTCGAGGCGGCAATTATGCCTGAGAGCGTTCTTCGCGCAAACCGCGGCCGGTGTCTTCCGGCGCATGGTATTCCGGCACCCAGCGGCGCAGGGTGGCTTTCACCTCATCCTCGCGGCGCGGCTCGGACGCGGCCAGCCAGGCCGCCAGCCATTCCAGCAGTTCCGACTCCACCGGACGGGCGCGCGCGATGCGCAGTTTGGGGTGGGGCGTGGGCAGGGTGCTTTCGGCGTCGGCGAGCAGTTCCTCGTAGAGCTTCTCGCCTGGGCGCAGGCCGGTGTATTCGATGGGTATCTCCTCTTCCGTGTGTCCGGAGAGCACGATCATCTGGCGCGCCAGATCGGCGATTTTCACCGGCTCGCCCATGTCCAGCACGAAGATTTCGCCGCCTTCGCCCATGAGGCCGGCCTGCAGCACCAACTGGCAGGCTTCCGGGATGGACATGAAGTAGCGCGTGATCTCGGGGTGGGTCACGGTGACGGGGCCGCCGGCCTCGATCTGGGCGCGGAACTTGGGGATGACGCTGCCGGAGGAGCCCAGCACGTTGCCGAAGCGCACGCTGACGAAGCGCGTGGTGCCATCCTGCAAAGCCTGGCATACCTGCTCGGCCAGACGCTTGCTTGCCCCCATGACGTTGGTGGGATTCACCGCCTTGTCGGTGGACACCATGACGAACTTCTCCACGCCGTGGGCGCGCGCGGCGCGCGCCGTCACCAGGGTGCCCAGGACGTTGTTCTTCACCGCCGCCCACGCATTGGCGTTCTCCATGAGCGGCACGTGCTTGTAGGCGGCGGCGTGCAGCACCAGGGCCGGCTGGTGCGCGGCCATGACTGCGTCCATGAGGGCGGCATCCTTGACATCGCCGATGACGAATTCGCACGGCGCCCCTTGGGCGGCGAATTCCTGCTCGATCTGGTACAGCGCGAGTTCGCCATGATCAAGCAATATCAGTTTGAGCGGCGCAAAGCGCAGCACCTGACGGGCGAGTTCGGAGCCGATGGAGCCGCCTGCGCCAGTGACCAGCACGCAGCGTCCGCGGATGAGCTGGTTCAAGCCGGACTCGTCCAGCTTCACTGGGTCGCGCCCAAGCAGATCGTCCAGTTCGATCTTGCGCAGGCTGGAGAGCGCCACCCGGCCGCTCACCAGATCCTCGAAGGCCGGCACGGTCAGCACGGTGAGGCCGGCCGCCGCGCATAACTCGGCCGCACGCCTGCGGCTGGCGTGGGAGGCGCCGGGCATGGCCACCACGGCGTGGTTCACTTCCAGTCTGCGTGCCACCGCGGCGACGTGCTCCAGGGGCCCCAGCACCGGCACGCCGTGGATGTCCCGCCCCTGTTTGCGCGGCGCGTCGTCCAGCAGGCCGGCCACGCGCCATTCGCGGCTCTTGCCCAGTTCGCGGATGAGTCCTTCTGCCGCGCTGCCCGCGCCCAGAACTAATAGAGGTTGCCGGTTGGTGAGCAATGCCAGGCTCATGCGGTGTTCCTTCCAGGCGCGGTAGGCCAGGCGGTTGCCGCCCATGAGCATCACCAGCAGCAGGGGGTCGAGCACCAGCACCGAGCGCGGCACCACCGCCGCAGGGCGCGTCATCACCAGCACCAGGGTGATGAGCAGCGTGGCCACGCCTACGGCGAGAACGATGCGCTTGAGGTCGTTGAGGCTGGCGAAGCGCCAGATGCCCCGGTACAGCCCGAAGCGCCAGAACGCCACGGCCTGCAGGGGCACCACCCA
>JAJXXS010000234.1 GCA_021780975.1 Pseudomonadota bacterium | reverse complement strand
CGGCCCGCAACGATGCCGATGGCTATACCGCAATGGAATGGCTGCAGGTGGGGGACAGGAAAATCCCGATCGATCGGCACGCCGACGCGCTCGTTCCTTACCGGGGCCCGGCTGGCAGCTTTCAATATGTTTCCGCCGTGGATGTGCTGAGGGGCCGCATCCCGGCCGGCGCGCTGTTCGGAAAAATCGTGCTGGTAGGCACCACCGCGCCGGGACTGCTGGATTTGCGCTCCACGCCCATGGGGGCCGAATATCCGGGGGTCGAGGTGCAGGCCAATCTCGTCTCGGGCATCATCAACGGCACGATCAAGCAGGAGCCGGCCTACGTCACGGGCGCCGCCGTGACGCTGCTGGTCGTCATCGGCCTGGTGCTGATTTTCGCCTTGCCGGCGCTGACGCCGCTATGGGCCTTGCTGGCGACACTGGCTGCGCTCGCCGTCGCGGTGGGCATCAACCTTGCCGCCTGGCAGTACGGCAATCTGGTGCTGCCTCTGGCCCCGGTCCTGCTGCTGATCGTCACCCTCTTCGTGCTCGACATGTCCTATGGATTCTTCGTCGAGAACCGCAGCAAGCGCCATTTGACCGGCCGCTTTGGACAATACGTGCCACCGGACCTGGTGCGCGAGATGGTCAAGCGTCCGCAGCACTTCACTATGCAGGGCGAGAGCCGGCAGATGACCGTCATGTTCGCCGACGTGCGCGACTTCACGCGCGCCTCGGAAGGGCTCAGCCCGATTCAGCTCGCCGACTTGATGAATGAATATCTTACTGCGATGACGCGGGTCATCCACAAGCACCGGGGCACGGTCGACAAATACATGGGCGACGCCATCATGGCCTTCTGGGGTGCCCCTATCCCTGATCCCCAGCACGGCCGCAATGCGCTTGCCGCGGCGATGGAGATGCAGGCCGAGATCGTGGCGCTCGCGCAGGGATTTAGCGCCAAGGGCTGGCCCGAGCTGCGCGTAGGCATCGGTCTGAACACGGGCGTCATGAGCGTCGGCAACATGGGTTCGGCGTTCCGCGTCGCCTATACGGTCATGGGGGATGCGGTGAACACCGCATCCAGGCTCGAGGGGTTGACCCGTCAATACGGCGTTGGGATCATCGTCGGCGAGGACACGCGCGCACAATTGCCCGACATGGTGTTCAGAGAACTGGACGTGGTGCGGGTGAAAGGCCGCGAAATGCCGCTCGCCATCTTCGAGCCGCTGGCACCGCAGG
Organism: Pseudomonadota bacterium; assembly: GCA_021780975.1. GTDB lineage: Bacteria > Pseudomonadota > Gammaproteobacteria > Burkholderiales > Thiobacillaceae > JAJXXS01. Next base: position 3,042 of record JAJXXS010000234.1, on the reverse strand, counting down.
GCGCAATGAGCCAGGAACTGTTGGAAGAGGTGGCCGCCTTTGAGCGCATGCGGGCCCATTACCGCAATCAGTTCTGGGGGGGCGCAATGGCCGAGCTGCAAACGCTGTTGGGCAGGCATCCCGAGACCCGGTTGTACCAACTCTACCGTGATCGCATCGAATATTTTGCCAAGCACCCGCCCGGCGATGCCTGGGATGGGGTTTTCAATTTCCAGACCAAATAGGGACCGATCATGAGGGTCAAGATACTTGGTTGTAGCGGCGGCATCGGCGGAGCCTTGCGCACCACCGCCATGCTGGTGGACGACGACATCCTCATCGATGGCGGCACCGGGGTGGGTGATCTGAGCCTGGAGGAACTGGCCCGCATCGATCATGTCTTCATCACGCACTCCCATCTCGACCACATCGCCTGCATCCCGCTCATGATCGACAGCGTGGCGCGCCTGCGCAGCAAGCCGATCACGCTCTACGCCACGGTGGCGGTACTGCGCATCCTGCAGGGACATATCTTCAACTGGCTGGTGTGGCCGGACTTCAGCCGCATCCCCGACGCGCACGCGCCTTTCATGACCTATCAGGCTGTGGCGATAGGGGAAAGCATCGTGCTGGACGGGCGCACCATCACCCCCGTGCCGGCCATGCATACAGTGCCTGCGGTGGGCTATCACCTGGATAGCGGCGCTGCCAGCCTGGTGTTCAGCGGCGACACCACCAGCCAGGACGCATTGTGGGATTACCTCAACGGCGTCGAAAACCTGCGCTATCTGATCATCGAAACGGCGTTCGCCGAGGAGCAGCAAGGCATCGCCGTGGCCTCGAAACATCTGCATCCGAGCCTGCTGGCCAAGGAATTGGCCAAGCTGCAGCGGCCGGCGGAAATCTACGTCACGCACCTCAAACCGGGCGAGGACGATGAGATCATGGCCGAGGTCGGGCACCACGCCGGGCGCTATGCGCCGAAAATACTCCGCAATCAGCAGATTTTTGAGTTCTGAGTCAGGGCCCCGCCAGCCCGCTGCTTCACAAAAACATCTGCAGCAGATCGTTGAGGAAGCGCGCGCCCAGCGCGCTTGCCTGGATCCGTTGCGTATTCTCCCGCAGCAGCCCCTGGGCACGCGCGCGTGTTAATGGCGCGCCGAGCGCGCTCGGCGGCAGGCCGGTGCGGTCGCTGAACAATGTCGCTTCGACGCCTTCCGTCAGGCGCAGGGCGTTCATCATGAATTCGAAAGGCAATTCCCCGGGCCTCACCAGGCGCCTCTCCGCAACATGGTCCCGCGGTTCGCTGCCAGGGGCGCGAGGGTGAAGGAGCGCATCCAGATACTGGCGCGGATGACGCACGCGCGCCTCCCGCACGATGCCTGCCGCCAGGCTCAGCTTGCTGTGGGCGCCCGCGCCTATGCCCAGGTAGTCGCCGAAGCGCCAGTAATTGAGGTTATGGCGGCAGCGATGGCTTGGCTGCGCATAGGCCGAGGTTTCGTAATGCGCGAGCCCGGCCTCCGCCGTGCGCGCCTCGATGAATTCCTGCATGTCCGCCGCCAGGTCGTCGTCGGGCAGGTTGGGCGGCGGCGTATGGCCGAAAGGCGTGTTGGGCTCGAGGGTCAGGTGGTAGTACGACAGGTGCGGCGGCGTGCAGCCCAGCGCCGTGTCGAGGTCGCGCCGCAGGTCGTCAAGGCTCTGGCCGGGCAGGGCGTACATGAGATCGAGGTTGTAGGCCTCGAAATGACGCGCCGCCAGTTCTGCCGCCCGCTGCGCCTGTCTGGCGTCGTGGATGCGCCCGAGCGCCCGCAGCTGGCGGTCGTCGAAGCTCTGGATGCCGAGCGAGAGACGCGTGATGCCGGCGGAGCGGAAGGCGGCGAAGCGATCCGCCTCCAGCGTGCCGGGGTTGGCTTCCAGCGTGATTTCCGCCAGCGGCGCGAGGCGCACGCGCGCGCGGACGGCGCTCAGCAGGCGGTCGATGCCGTCGGGCGAGAACAGGCTGGGGGTGCCGCCGCCGAAGAACACCGTTTCCACCGGGCGCCCCCAGATTTTCGGCAGGGCCAGTTCCAGATCCAGCAGCAGGGCATCGATATAAGCCGCCTCGGGCAATTCGTCGCGCAGGGCGTGCGAGTTGAAATCGCAGTACGGGCATTTCTGAACGCACCAGGGCAGGTGGATGTACAGTGCCAGGGACGGCGGCGCGGCGAGCTGGCCGGGGCCGCGCAGGGCGTGGTCAGCCACGTTCCAGCAGCGCCTTGACGACCGCGCCGGCCAGCATGAGGCCGAACAGAGGCGGCATGTAACTGATGGTGCCGTTGACGGCGCGGGCGCGGCCCGGTCCTTCCACCGCCACCGGCGGCAGCGGCGGGCGGCCCGGCTCATCGGAAAAAACGGTCAGCACGCCGCGCGTGATGCCACGCCGCCGCAGGCGCTTGCGCATGATGGCGGCGAGCGGATCCTGGCGCGTGCGGGAAATGTCGGCCAACTGGATGCGCGCGGGATCCAGCTTGTTGCCGGCGCCCATGCTGGAGGCCACCGGAATGCCGCGCTCCACGCAGGAAGCGACCAGGGCGACCTTGCAGTTGAGCGAATCGATGCAGTCCACCACGTAATCGAGATTTTCCGGGATTTCCGCGGCCATGCTGTCGGGGGTGAGAAAGATGCGACGGGTGGTGAGACGGCAGTCCGGATTGATGTCGCGCACGCGCGCTGCCATGAGGTCGGCCTTGGCCTGGCCGACGGTGGAGAGCAGCGCCGGCAGCTGGCGGTTGATGTTGCTGGGCGCCACCACGTCCATGTCGATGAGCGTGAGCGCCCCGATCCCGGCGCGCGCGAGCGCCTCGGCGCAATAGGAGCCCACCCCGCCGAGGCCGGCTACCAGGACATGGGCTTGCGCCAGGCGCGTCAGGCCGGCGTCTCCGAGCAGGATGTGGCTGCGTTCGAATTGCGGCGCGATATTCATGGGTCGGCGGGCAGGCGGGCGCCATAGCGGCGGTAGAAGGCCTTCATCATGAAGGGCGGCAGTGCCGTGGTGAGGGCGATGACGATGAGCAGCGCGGCGTA
>JAJXXS010000157.1 GCA_021780975.1 Pseudomonadota bacterium | reverse complement strand
CCGCCGCTGGACGTGCCGCTGCGTTTTTTTCTCACCGCGCCCCTGTTCCTGTTCTGCGCCGGGTTGCTGCTCTTCGCCCCGGCCGCCTGGGACGGCCAGCGCTGGTCGCCAGCGCTCCTCGCCGCGGTCCACCTGGTCACTCTCGGCTTCCTCGCGATGGTCATGATGGGCGCAGTCCTGCAATTGCTCGCGGTGGTGGCGGGCACGCCCGTGGCGCGGCCGCGCCTGGTGGCCGGGCTGGTGCATGGCCCACTTGCGCTTGGCACCCTGTTGCTGGCGGCGGGTTTTTGGCTGTCGCTAGGCTGGCCGTTTTATCCGGCCTTGGCGCTGCTGGCCGTTGCTGTGACAGCATTTGTGGTCGCCGTCGTGGCCAGCCTGCGGCGCGCGGCGCGCAACGCGACGGTCACCGCCTTGGCCGCTGCGGTCTTCGCCCTGGCTGTCACTCTCGCCCTGGGCCTGACGCTGGGTGTCACTCGTGTGGGTGTAACAGCGCCGCCGAATTTCATCGGCTGGGTGGACTTGCACGCGGCTTGGGGGATGCTGGGCTGGGTTCTCGTCCTGGTGGCGGGAGTGGCCTACCAGGTGGTGCCGATGTTCCAGCTCACGCCTGCCTATCCGCGCTGGCTCATGCTCACGCTGGTGCCGCTGCTCATGGCGGGCCTGCTCGCGCTGTCTCTGGCTCAAGCGTCTGGCCGTGCATGGCCGCAGGACGCTGCCACGCTTCTGCTGGCTGCGGGTCCGCTGCTTTTCGCCGTTGTCACGCTGCATTTGCAGCACCGGCGCCGGCGCCGCGTGGTGGATGTCACCCTGGACTACTGGCGCGTGGGGCTGGGCAGTTTGGTGGCGGCCGTGCTCCTGGGCGTGGCGCCTGTTACGGAAGGACACACGCCGACCCTCGTGGGCATCCTGTTTCTGTATGGATTTGCCGTGTCGACCGTGAATGGCATGCTGTACAAGATATTGCCTTTCCTCGCCTGGTTTCATCTGCAAAGCCAATTGCAGGTGGGCGCCGGATCGATTCCCAACATGAAGGAATTTATTTCAGACGGCCGCGCGCGACGTCAGTTCTATGTCCATGTCGCCGCGCTCGGGCTGTTGCTTCTAAGCGCGCTGGCAGCCGGGCCGTGGCGCTATGCGGCCGCGGTGGGCGTGTGCCTGTCGGCGTTGTTGCTGGGGGCAAACCTGTGGGGTGTCTGGCACTTGTTCAGGCGGCAGGGTGGCAGGGCACTAAGCGCTTAGCAGCGCCTGCGCTTCCGCCGGGGGCTGGACGCCGACGGCCTTGAGCTGCCCGTCGATGACCACGGCCGGCACGGTCTTGATGCGCAGCTGGCTGATCAGTTCCCGCCCCGCCCGCTCGGAGACGTCGAGCACTTCATAGTCGACAGATGCGCTGCGCGCCACTTCGCTCCATACCTGTTCCGCCTGAGGACAGGTGGGGCACCATTTCGAGACTAGGAGTTGAATTTTCATGCGCGGGCTCCGATAGGGGGGGTTCGCAGGGCGGTGCCTCAAAACATGCGCGCGGCATTGCGATCCAAGGCGTTGCGTGCCTGCAATGCAAATTTAGTTCACGCCCGGCGGAATGTCTTGATCTGCGTCATCTCGCATGTCGCGCCGCTGCCGGCTGATGTCTATCCTCAACAAGAGAGTTTGCCCAAGGAGGCGCGATGGAATCGCTGGTCGGGGTGTTCCGCAAGGACCATGAGCGCCTGGATGTCCGCCTGGAAGCGGCGCGCCAGGAGGCACGTCAAGGCCCCACAGGCGCGGCGCGTGCCGCGTTCGCGGAGTTTCGCCGCGGGATCGAGCGGCATATGGCAGTGGAAGAGGCGCTGCTCTTCCCGGCTTATGAGGCGCGCCACGGTGCTGACAACCCGCTTACATCGACACTACGGAAAGGCCACGCCGACCTGAGGGTGTTTTTCAGCGAGATGGACGAAAGCCTGGCGGAAGACGACGCGGAGGAATTTCTCGCGCTGGCCGACACGGTGGGGCAGATTCTCCTGCACCATGACCGCAAGGAGGAAGACGAACTCTATCCGGTGGTTGCCCAATGGCTTCCCGAGGCGGGCCGCGAGGCGGTCGCCGGACTGCAGGCGGCGTGAGTTCCTGACATCCCATGAGCGAATACCAGGGCTGCGAACTGCCGGACGATCTCTACTACGATCTGGATTATGTCTGGGTCCGACCCGAAGGGGACGGCCTGTTCACCATAGGCGTGACCGATCCGGCGCAGACCATGTCCGGCCGCGTGCAGAAGGCGCGCATCAAGAAACTGGGCGTGCATCTGGAGGCGCGTCGCCATGTCGCCACCCTGGAAAGCGGCAAATGGGCGGGCGGGGTGCCGGTGCCCTTCGACTGCACGGTGGTGGCGCGCAACGAAGCGCTGCTGGAGGATCCCCATCTGATCAACGTCGCACCCTATAGCGATGCCTGGGTTGCGCGCCTTCGCCCTGACGATCCCGCGCGCGTTTTGGAGCGCCTCAGTACCGGGGCCGCCGCCCTCGCGGCGCTCAAGCGCTGGATAGATCGCTACGAGGTGCAGTGCCTGCGCTGTTCCGATTAGCCGCCCGCTTGGCCGCAATCAGCGGCGCGCGCCCACCACAGGCCCGTCTGCACGGTGAAGGAACCGTCTTCCTCCATGGCCAGGGCCTCCCGCACCTCGCGCGGCGCATCGTGCTGCATCTGCCGGATCATCGCCACGTTCTGTGCGGGGGTGCGCATGCGCGCAACCCAGCTGGCGAAGTCCAGGCGCAGCGGCCAGTGCCCATGCTCCAGAAGTTCCCAGCCGCCGGCTGACAGCAGGGCCTGCCATTCCCTGGGTGAGCGGTCGCGCACGTGGGAGCGGTCGCGCAGCAGTTCCATCGCCTGCAGATGGGTGTCCGCGAGCACGTCTTCCGGGGCCTCGGCATCGACCACCAGGAGGTAGCCGCCAGGCCGCACAACACGGCGCATTTCCGCCAACGCGCGCTCCAGATGCGTCCAGTGGTGGGCGCTGTAGCGGGTGGCCACGAGGCAGACGGTGGCGTCCGCGAACGGTAGCGATTCGGCGTTTGCCAGCTGCGTCTCTATCGTCTCGATTCCTCTTGCAAGGGCGGCCGCGCGGACCGTCTCCAACATGCCAGCGGACGCATCCAGAGCGACCACGCGGGAGAGTATGGGCGCCAGCGCAAAACTCAGGTGGCCCGCTCCGCACCCCACATCCAATGCCGTGCCGGTTTGCGGAATCGCGCCCGCGACAAGGCGTTGGGCCTCCAGCAGGTCGGGGCCTTGCGCGTGAACTGCGCTGCTCAGATAGGCCGCCGCTTGCGGGTCGAACTACTCGTGAACTGTCTGCTGATGTGTATCCATGCTTTAGCTCCTTGTGTGCCACGGCATTACGATAGTTGGAGCAATATCCTGTTACAAGATGACTAATTATCCTGGTATATTTCCTTACCGCTAAAAAGCCGCATATGGCCAAGTACCCACCCCCAGACCCGACCGGCGAAGCGCATGAGCCGCGTGCCCTTGGAGAGTTTCTCAGGGCCGTGCGGGAGAGGCTGCTGCCCATGGAATTCGGCCTGCGCGGGGGAACGCGGCGCCGCACGCCGGGGTTGCGGCGCGAAGAGGCGGCGGCTTTATGCGGCATCAGCGCAACCTGGTATACATGGATCGAGCAGGGGCGCACGACGGCGATTTCCGTGCGTGCCTTGGCCGACATCGCGCAGGGGCTGCATTTGTCCCCGGCGGAACGGGCCTATCTATTCCAGTTGGCCGGCCGGGCAGATCCTGCCGGGGCAGGCGCTGGCGACTCCGCCCAGGGACAGTTCGACGATCTGGTGGGTGCGATGCGCGTCCCGGCCTACGTGCTCGGGCGCCACTGGGATGCCCTTGCCTGGAACTCCCCGGCCGCCGCGTTGTTCGCGGACTGGCTGGGGAAGCCGGCGAAGCGGGCGGGCGGCAGGCATGCCGGAAGCGCTGCCGGAGGTGAACGAAATCTGCTCAGGTATGTCTTCCTTGACCAGGGCGCGCCTGCATTCATCGTCGATTGGGAGGAACGTGCCTACCGATTGGTTGCCGAGTATCGCGCCGACAGTGCAGGCTGGCACAACGACCCTGTGCATCAGAAACTGGTCGCGGAGCTTTGTGCCGCCAGTCCGTCCTTCGATGCTGCCTGGCGCGCGCAGAGAGTGCTTGCGCGCGAGGGAGGCCAGCGCAGTTTTATGCACCCGCAGCGCGGCAGATGCGACTATCGCCAATTCACCCTGAGGCCGGCGCAGCAGAACGAGGTGAAACTCATCGTTCTGTG
>JAJXXS010000247.1 GCA_021780975.1 Pseudomonadota bacterium | reverse complement strand
TGGGGCTGACCGAAAGCTTCCGCAGCCTGGGGCTGTTCCCTCCCCTGGTGATCCGCATGCTGCGTGTCGGCGAAAACACCGGCGCCCTCGATCTGGCGCTGGAAAACGTCACCTATTTTTACAATCGTGAAGTGGACGAAGCCATCGACCGCGGCATGAAGGTGCTGGAACCCCTGCTCCTGGTGATACTGGCGAGCATCCTCGGATTTTTTGCCCTCTCCGTGCTGATGCCCGTATACGACATGGCATTCAGCCTGCCTACCTGACATGCTGCGCGAATCACGCCTGCTGGTCTATCTTTCGCCGCGCGGCGGCAGCGCCTTTTTAGGCCACAGCCGCAAGCTCGACTGGCTGGGCGAACTGCCGGAAGTGGATGGCCCTCTGGTTCTAGCGCGCCTGGTGGATACCCATCCCCACGCCCCGGTGATGCTCGTCATCGATTCGGTGGACGAGGACTTCCGCCTGGAAAGCCTGCCACATGTAGCCGGCCCGGCACGCACCGAAATGGTATCGCGCCGTCTGCGCCAGCTTTACCGCAACTCGCCCTTCTGCACGTCCTGGCGCCAAGGCCGCCTGAATCAGGGGCGACGCGACGACCGCTACCTCATGGCCAGCCTGACCGACCACGACTGGCTTGCCCCCTGGATAGACGCCCTGCGGGAGCGGCGTGCGCCGCTCATGGCCGTCACCCTGGTGGCTGCGGCGCTACAGGCGCTCTACACGCGCCTGAAGCGCCATGAAACACACGCCCTGCTCGCCACCCCCCTGCCGGCAGGCCTGCGCCTGTGCTATTTCCAGCAAGGCCAGCTGCGCTTCTCGCGCCTGAGCTCGAACGAGGACAATCGCAGCAGCAATGCCGCGGAAGAGATATCCAAGACCCAGCTCTACCTTTCCAGCCAGCGCATCCTGCTCAAGGAAGTGCGCCTGCCGGTGCATCTGGTCAACCTGGGCGCCGAAGCGGCGGACATTGCGCGCTCCCTGGCTGCCGAGCCGGCTTTCGAACCGCATATCGTCAGCCCGGCCGAGCTCGCGCATGCCCTGCGCGTGCCTGCGGATTTCTTTGCCAGTCAGCCGGAAACGCTACCGCTCGCGGCCCTGGCAGGAAAGACCCCGGTATTCAATCTGGCGCGCGCCGAACTCAGTGCACCTTATTTCCTGCATCGCATCAGCCGCGGCGTGCAACTTGCTGCCGCCGTCGTGCTCGGCAGCGGGCTGGGTTTTGCCGCCTACAACCTGTGGCAGGCCAGCGCCCTGGAACAGCAAACCATGACGCTGCAGGAAAACGCGCGCGCCACAGCGCGCCAAGCCCAGCTTACGCGCACGCCCCAGATGCCGGCCGATCCCGACACCCTCGCGCGCGTGGCGCGCCTGAGCACTCGCCTGAGCACTCCTGCGGCGCCCCCCGCCGCAGTGCTTGCAGCGGCAGGCGCGGCCCTGGACACGAATCCGGCCATCGTGCTGCAAAAAATCGACTGGCAGGATGACAGCCTGGAACACGCCGCCGACGGCGTCCAGGTGGACATCGAGGGACGCATCGCCCATTTCGACGGCAACTGGCGCGCCGCCATGCAGAAAATCGAAGCCTTTCGCGCCACCCTGGCGCAACAGCCCGGGATTAGCCGGATCAAGCTGACCCAGTCGCCGCTGAGCGATCGCGCCACCACCCTCAGCGGCAGCACCCTGACGGACAGTGCCCCGAAGGAAGCGAGCTTCCGCCTTGAATTCCGCCTTGGGGGCCGGACATGAGGTGGCCGCAACTTCTTGCCGCGCTGCGCCTACCGCTCGCCGGATTGGCAGCCAGCCTGCTGTTGGCATCGCTAGCGGTGGTCTGGAGCCTGAGGCATCTGAGCCAGGCCCGCCAGCGCGACGATGCCGCCCAGGCGCAAGTCGCCAGCAGCCGCGACTTGCTTGAGCGCCAAGCGGGCGCGCTCAAGTTGGCGCGCGACTATCTGCCGGTCTGGCAAAACTGGCAGGCGCGCGGCCTGATGGGCGGCTATGGCCGTCTCGACTGGCTGCAGGCGGCGCAAAACGCCGACAAGGCGGCCGGCCTGTATGGCTTCGGTTATCAGGTGGAGCCGGCCAAGCCGGCACCCCAAGGCATCGCCGACGGCGTGAATTTGGACGCCACCGTGATGAAGCTCAAGCTGCCGCTTCTGGTGGAAAGCGACCTCGACCGCTTTTTCAGCGCCTTGCAGGCCCAGCCGGTGGGCCTTGCGCGCATCAAACGCTGCAGCCTGCAACGCACCGGGCCTCTGCCACCCCCGCCCCTCAACCGGCCGGGGCTGATGGCCGATTGTGAACTGGTGTGGTACACCATCGACCTCAAGACGCGCACCCAACCATGAGGCTACTGGCCCTCGCATTGCTGACCTGTGTCTCCCTGCCGGCGCTGGCGGATCTGGGCAGGTTGTTCTACACGCCGGCACAGCGCGCCACACTGGAGGACGCGCGCCACCGCAATATCACCGCCGCTGTGGCGCAGACCGACCCGGGCGGCGCCATCGTCTACAACGGTGTAGTGCTGCGCAGCGACGGTCGCACGACGCAATGGGTAGATGGGCAAGCGCAGGCCAGGCCCGGCGCTGACTACCATGCCGACGGCCACCGCCTGCAGCCCGGCCAGATGCTCTATGACGGCAAGGTCTACGAGCCCTACCAGGTCATCCGGAGCAAGCCATGAGGCGCCACTCCTCAGGCTTCACCCTGCTGGAACTGGCGCTCGTGCTGCTGGTCATCACCGTGCTGCTGGGCGGGCTGGCGGTTCCCTTCACGCGCCAGATCGAAACCCGCCGCATTGCCGAAACCAACAAGGCCATGGCGACCATACAGGATGCCCTCGTTGGTTATGCGATGAGCCACAATTGCAGATGCGTGTATGGCAGCACCCCCAGTGGCGGGCTTTACTCGCTCGACACCGCGAACTCAACTTGCAACGCTAGCGCCTGCCCCAGTACCAGCGCGAGTGGTCAACCGGTCATACATCCTTATCTGCCCTGCCCTGCAGACGCCACGAGCAATGGACTAGAAGACCGGCCGGTCGGCGGAGGTGCCTGCGCAATACCCAGCAACGGCATCAACGGCCATGTTGGTTGGCTACCCTGGGCTACTTTAGGCGTGCCAGAAACCGATGCCTGGGGCGATCGTTATGCCTACGATGTTTATCTTCCTTATGCCGACTCGACCATAGGCATAGACGGCAGTTCACCACCTGCTCTTTCAAACGCCCAGCCCGGGCAAATTTATATTTGCAGCGCCGCCTCCGGCTGCCTTTCCAACCCCACATCGCCGTCCTACGTTGCCCCTCAAGTGCCGGCAGTGGTGATCTCCTACGGGCCTGATGGTCAAGGCTCCTTCAGCGCCAACAACAGCCAATGGGCTGTCACGCCCAACCAGCCTAGCGCGCCGGATGAGTATCTGAACGCTACTTACAACGGCAGCAGCAATTACCGCGGCTACGTAAGCCACCCCCCAACTGAAGCTGGCAGCGCCAGCGGGCAGTTCGACGATCTGGTAACGTGGCTTTCCTGGCCAGCCTTGGTCAATCGGGTCTGCCCCGCAGGGGGCTGCTCGCCCTAGGTAACTGTTCGGCGGATTTATCCCGACTCGCCGCTCAGTTAAACATCCGTGCTCTCCAGCGCTGCCCGCTCCAGCACGAACACCACGCGTCCGCTCCGGTTTTCCGCGAGGCGCAGGCAGTAACCCAGGCGGGAAGCCTGGCGCGCTGCCTGGTACAGACCGATGCCCAGGCCGGCCGATGAGGGCACCGGCCCCTGGAACAACCGGCGCGCCAAGGCCTCCGGCGCCGCCTTGCCGCTGTCGGCGATTTCCAGGCGAAAACCGGCCTCTTCTAAACACTCCATTCGCGCCGACACCACCACCTCGCTTTTTTCCGCCTTGCGTTTGCGCAGGGCATTGGTCAGCAGGTTGTCGGCCACGCTGTCGAACAAGTCCTGGGGAATTTCCCCAGCCAGATTATCGTCGGCGCGGAAGTCGACACCGTCCTGGGCATAGCGAAGCTGCAGGCTTTGCCACCACGCCGATACAGGCATGCCGTGCGCCGCCAGATCCTCCGGCTTGCGCAACTTTTCCACCGTGTTCTGCAGGCGCTGCACGAGTTGGGGCAATTGGCGCCGCATGAGGGCGACCAGGCGCTCGCCGTCTTCTGCGCCGCTGACCTCGGCCGCCGCAAGCAGCGTCTTCATGGATTGCAGGATGTTCTTGACGTCATGCGTCAGGCGCGCTCCGGTGTCATGGATAGCCTGCGTGTAGGCGTTCTCGCGCAGCGTCTGCTCGC
>JAJXXS010000200.1 GCA_021780975.1 Pseudomonadota bacterium | reverse complement strand
CGGGAACTTCTGGAGGCTTTCCAGCGCAGTGGCAATGGCGTACTGCTCGGCAGCCAGAGTTTCTGGGAGGGCGTGGACATCCCGGGCAACGCGCTTTCCTTGGTCATCATCGACAAGCTGCCCTTTACCCCTCCTGACGACCCCGTAGTGGCGGCGCGCATGGAGCGCATCAGGCAGTCCGGCGGCAATCCCTTCATGGACCATCAACTGCCCGAAGCCTGCATAAGCCTTAAGCAGGGAGCGGGCCGCCTGATCCGCACGGAAACAGACCACGGCGTGCTTATGATCTGCGATCCGCGCCTGGCCGACAAACCTTATGGCCGGGTTCTGCTCAAAAGCCTGCCGCCCATGCCGCGCACGCGCAGCCTGGCGCGGGTGCAGGACTTCTTTGCGGCGTTGGGCGGCGGTATCAATGCACCCGATCAAGGCGGTGGCGCCGCCATATCAGCGTCATGATGCCGCTGATGATCAGACCGAACAGCAGCATGATGGTGTGTATGTTCCACTGCGCCTTCACCATCAACGCATAGGCGCTGACCAGTACCAGGATGCCGATGTTCTCATTGAAATTCTGCAGCGCGATGGAATGTCCTGCGCCCATAAGAAGGTGACCGCGATGCTGCAGCAGGGCGTTGAGCGGGACGACGAAATAACCTGACAACACGCCGATGATGAAAAGGATGGCCGCCGCTGCCCAGAAGTCGTGCACCCAGATCATCAGGACCGGAAAGAACCCGAGCAGGATGCCGGCCGGCAGCACGCGCACCGATTTGTCCAGGGGAATGAGCCACCCGGCAGCCAGGGCGCCCACCGCCACGCCGAGGGCAACGAGCGCGGTGAGCTGGGTCGCCTGGTCCAGGCTGAACTGAAGATTGAATGCCGCCCACGCGATGATGACCAGGCGCAAGGTGGCGCCCACGCCCCAGAACAGCGTCGTCACGGCCAGGGAAACCTGCCCCAAGGGATCCTTCCAGAGCAAAGCGAAGGTGTGCCAGAAGTCGCGCAGCACGAAGGAGGGGCGGCGTCGCGGCAGGCGGTGGTCTATGGGTAGGCGCGGAATGAAGAGATTGACCAGCGCGGCGAAGAGATAGAGGCTGGTGATCACCAAGATGGCGAATTTCGGTTCGATCACCCGCCCGGCCAGATCCAGCAGGTGCAGGCCTTTGACAGACCAGCCGGGGCTGATGAGCGCGCCGCCCAGAATCGCGCCCAGGACGATAGCCACGACCGTGGCTCCCTCCACCCAGCCATTGGCTTCCACCAGCTTGGTGGGCGGCAGCAATTCGGTGAGGATGCCGTATTTGGCGGGGGAGTAGATCGCGGCGCCGATGCCGACCATGCCATAGGAGACGAGCGGCGGAACCCCGGCGAGCATGGCCAGGCAGCCCAGGAACTTCAGGCCGTTGCCGATGAACATGACGCGCCCTTTGGGCATCGCGTCGGCAAAAGGCCCCACGAAGGGGGCGAGGACAATGTAGGCGACGATGAAAGACTGCTGCAGCGCCGGCACATGCCAGTCCGGGGCATTGAAATACATCAACAGCCCGATGGCGGCAAAAAGCAGGGCGTTGTCAGCCAGTGCGGACAGAAATTGCGCGCAGAGAACCACATAGAAGGCGATGTTCACGACGATAAGCGATGGAGGGAGCGGAGAGCGCCTTGCGGGTTGGCGTTATTGGGACTTGGCATGGGAGCCGCCAGGGCGGCGCGCGAGCTTTTTCAGCATGGCCTCCTGTTCGTTGAAAGACGGTGCGCGCGAGCCTGGGGTACGTGTCACGGTGGTGTGGGGGCTGGGGCTTTCCCGGTTCTTTTCCTCAAGGTAATCCTGCAGGCTGTCCGTCACGGCGTCGGTATAACGACCGCGGAAGCCCTCGGGCGGCTTCGTTCCCGGGCTGAAATAGGCCTGGCGTCTGAGCGCACGGTTGTATGCCGCGCAGCGGTCTTCAATGCGCAGGGCATCTACTAACAGGGCGATCGCCAGGACAGCCACCGCCGCCAGGCCCCAAGGTTCTTCCCGTAGCAACAGAAAGCCTGTGAACAGGCTGGCTGTACGCCATCCCCAGGCACCACGGCGATCGCCCAGATAGGAACGATGGAGGCCGAGTGGAAAGAGTGCCATCAGCGCGTACGCGCGCCGTGCTTTCTTGAGCTGACGGGCCAGCCGCAGGTTGAGACTTTGCAAGCCCTGCCCTTCGAGATTCAGCTGCTTCCATGCGTCCGGCATTGGCTAACAAGGCGGTTTATGGTTCAATAAAACAAATTTCTACATTTACCAGACGCCTACCGAAAGAAATGGCTGATCGCAGGCTCCAAGTATTCTACACGGTCGCAAGACAACTCAGTTTCACCAAGGCGGCGGAAACGCTCTACATGACGCAGCCTGCGGTGACCTTCCAGGTCAAGCAGTTGGAGGAGCATTTCAATACCCGCTTGTTCGAGCGCAGCCATGGACGCATATCGCTGACGCCGGCGGGCGAACTGGTGTTGAGCTATGCGGAAAAAATACTTGCCCTCGGTGCCGAGATGGAGGCCCGCGTAGGGGAACTTACCGGCCAGATGGCGGGCCCCCTGATGATAGGCGCCTCGACGACCATTGCGGAGTACCAGTTGCCGCGCATCCTCGGGGAGTTCAAGGAACATTACCCTCAGGTGCAGGCCCGCCTGGTGGTGGCGAATTCGGAAACCATTGAGAACAAGGTGGCTGATCATTCCCTCGATGTCGGTCTCATCGAGTCGCCGTCGCACCATCCTGAGCTCACCACGCATTCCTGCTGTGACGACGAACTCGTCATGATCTGCGCGCCCAGTCACCCTCTTGCCAAGCGCAATTCCGTCACCCCGCGGGTGCTGGGCGAACAACCCTACGTTTCGCGCGAGATGGGGTCGGGCACGCGCGAGGTCGTGGATGAATATTTTCGCGCCAACGGGGTAAACCCGGACGACCTGCACACCGAAATGGAACTGGGCAGCCGGGAGGCGATCAAGGGGGCGGTTGAGGCCGGTCTCGGCATCGCCATTCTGTCGGCCTCGACCATCACCAAGGAAATCAAGTTGGGAGATCTCGTGGCGGTAAGACTAGATCCGCCTCTGCATCGCCCCCTGACGCTGGTGTACGCGCCGGAGAAATTCCGCGGCAAGCTGCTCAATACCTTCATAGACTTCGTCGAAGCGAAATTCCGTCAGTGCAACGAGGACGTGGCGCCCAGCCGGCGCGGGCGCACCAAGGCCCACGCTGCGTGAGGGATCGGCCGTGAAGAAGTTCTTCGTGGTGCAGCACAGCTACGCGGAATTTCTCGGCCCCATCGAAAAGCAGTTGGAATCGCGGAACATAGGGTTTCAATATCTGCGCCCTTTCTTAGGCAGCGATCTGCCGACTTCCGCGCCTCAGCATGATGCCCTGTGGCTTCTTGGGGGCGCCTATCCCATCACCGATGTGGAGGCCTGCCCCTGGATTCCTCAGGAATACCGGTTGATGGAATACTTCCGCAAGCTTGGGCGACCCATTGTGGGCATCGGTTTCGGTGGCCTGCTGGTGGCGAGGCTGGCCGGTGGCGAGGCGTTTGAAGAGCCGTACTTCAATGCTTACTGGACTATCGCGCGGAAAACCTCGGCAGGCGCGGAAGATCCTCTCGCCATCGCGGTCGATGGGCGTCAGGTGCTGGTGATGTACAACGGCCGGGTCGATCTGCCGGCGGGCCTCGCCCCCATCCTGACCGACGACACAGGTCGCTGGATCGCCGTGAAGCCGGATGCAAACAGCTATGGTTTGCTCTTCCGTCCGGAAATGAAGCCGGGCATGATCGAGGACATGATCATGGAAGACAATCGCCCATTGCCGGACAATATCGGAGAACTGCTTCAGGAAGCGCGCGAGCGCTGGCCGCTGATGCAGGATACTGCCGCCCAGATGGCGCTGGCGCTGGTCACGTCCCTGGATCTCATGACCGAGCGGCGCAAAATGCCGGTGTTCGCGATCAATCCAGTGAAGCCCGAAGAATCATGAGCCAAGAAAGCAAAAAGCTGCTGCGCCTGTTTCGCCAGTTGGGGGAGGAACGTCGCGCGGCCCTGCTCGAATATGCAGAGTTTCTTGCCAGCCGCGAGGAGCGACGCAGCGTTGCGCTGGCTGCTCAGCCCGTGCCGATCCCACGTCCGGCCGAGGAGTCCGTGGTGCGGGCGATCCAGCGTCTGATGAGCACTTACCCCATGCTGGACCGGGCTAAGCTATTTTCGGAAGCGTCCACGCAGATGACCAAGCACATACTCCAAGGTATTCCCGCCATCGCGGTCATCGACGAACTGGA
>JAJXXS010000215.1 GCA_021780975.1 Pseudomonadota bacterium | reverse complement strand
ACGCGCCTGTACGCCGGCGGCCCCATCGAGGACGGGGTGCTCAAGGGCGATCTCTATGTGGTGGGCGGCGGCGACCCCTACCTCACGTTCGACCGCCTGTGGCGGATGCTGCGCGCCCTGCGCCTGGGCGGCGTGCATGACATCGACGGCGATGTGGTGCTCGATGCCAGCCTGTTCGCGCCCCAGCCCGACGACCCTGGCGCCTTCGATGATGCCCCGCGCGAGCCCTACAACGCGCCGCCCTCGGCGCTGCTCGCCAACTTCAATGCCAGCTGGCTGTACCTGCGTCCGCAGGCGGGCCGGGTGGCCGTCGAGATGGACCCGCGCCCGGCCAATCTGCGGGTCGTCAACCGCCTGCAACTGGTCGGCGGTCCCTGCGGCGACTGGGGCGATGCTTTGGACATGCAGCTTGACGCTGGTGCGCTCACGCTTACGGGCCGCTATGCAGCAGCGTGCGGCGGGCAGACGCAGGGCGTCAATCTGGGCGCGCCGCTGGCGACCACGGCCGGGCTGTTCGGAACCTTGTGGCAGGAGCTGGGCGGCACGCTGACGGGCACGGTGCGCCCCGGTACCCTGGCGCCGGACGCCAGGCGGATCCTGGCCTGGCCGTCGCCGCCGCTCATGGACGTGATCCGGGCCATGGACAAGTACAGCAACAATGTCATGGCCAAGACCATCTTCCTCGGCCTCTCGGCCGCCACGCCACCGGCTGACGCGCAGAAATCGGCTGCCCGCGTCGAGGCCTGGCTCGACCGCCTGGGCATCGCCCATCCGGGCCTGGCGTTGGTGAACGGATCTGGGCTGTCGCGGCGCGAGCGCGTCGCACCCCGGACCCTGGCGCGCCTGCTGATGCACGCCTACCGCAGCCCGGTCTACAGCGAGCTGGAATCCGCCCTCCCCATCCTCGGCCGGGACGGCACGCTGCGCCACCGCATGAGGGACACGCCGCTCGCCGGGCGCGCCCATCTCAAGACCGGCACGCTCAGGGACGCCAAGGCCATCGCCGGCTACGTGCTGGACAGGAACAAGCGCCGCGTCGTGGTGGTGTTCCTGGTCAATGCCAATGATGCGGCGGACGCTACGGGGGCGCAGGATGCGCTGCTGCGCTGGGTGTATCAGGGTTCAACTGTGGGGAGGCGTTGAACTGTTCGCCAGGGATGGCCCGCCGGACAAGATGCATCGATTGGTGCATCATTTGCTGCCTGCGGAGGCGAGCGAAAGTTCTGAGGCACGTTTCATCGCCCGGCAGGGATTTTGGGTCTGAGTATGGCCGCCGCACTGGGTGGCGGTGATTCAGGTGTAAACCTAGGGGGAGAGCAATGCATACTGAAACGTTCGGAAGTTTGGGGTGGAAACCAGGGGCTTGGTTCACCCTGGCTATGGCGGCGGTAAGCTTGGCGTTCTGCGCGCCGGCCAGCGCACAGGGGAATTTGGATGTTCAGGCCATGGTTCACGACACCCAGCGAGTATCCCGCAGCGGGGACCAGCTGACCCTGGTATGGTGGTTACCGGAGCAATACTGGCGCGCCAGCATGGACGCCAATAAATCGGTCAGCCGGCTGCAGGAAGAGAAATTTCTCAGCATCATTCGTCCTTACAACATCATCGCCGTCGTGGACGGCCAGGTGGGTGCCATGGCCGGAGTGAGCTATTTGAGCGAAGATGCTTTGCGCAAGGAAGTCAGCATCAAGGATGAACAAGGTCATGTCTACGCGCCACTGGCAGATGATCAGAT
This sequence comes from Pseudomonadota bacterium, assembly GCA_021780975.1. GTDB lineage: Bacteria > Pseudomonadota > Gammaproteobacteria > Burkholderiales > Thiobacillaceae > JAJXXS01. The sequence goes on along the minus strand of JAJXXS010000215.1, from coordinate 2,573 downwards.
TGGGCCAGACGCCAAAAATCTTCTCATGGTGCTTAAGCCCATCATCGCGAACCTGCTTGGCGCACTGGGGAACAACATGTATTTCCTGGTATTCCCCGCGCAGAATGGGAACGGACAGTTTTTCGCGAATCCCACCAAAAACGGCATGCTTACGGTGGATGTCGGTGCGAAGGTGTTTCAGTTCAGGCTGCCGCTCGGCAGTTTTCTGCCGCCCATGTACGATGCGGCCACCGGCGAACGCTTCCCGGGAAATTATCGATACAGCCCGTTTAGCGGCAAGGCGCTGAGCGCGACCCCGCCTTCCAAGGTCGGCAGCAACAGCCAATAACCGACTGCATACCCTGCTGCTGGATGTTGCGCCGTACATGCGGCGCGACTGACAACCGATCTGGCAGGTAGCCGACCTCTGGAGCCGGCCGCGCCGCGTGTGGTGGGCTGTCGCGTCGGTCAAGAGGACAATTTTCCCGATCGATCCCAAACGATGCCGCGTTGCCTCGGGGTGACGCGGAGTGTCTTGCGCGTGCGCGGGCAAGGGATCCTAGGGGAAATCTTTCGGCAGCTATCTGCACTACGCGGGCCGTATTCGCTTCGCGCAACTCCAGCCCACGATGAATGATGACGGTAGACGGGCTTGCGTATCCGGACTGCTGAACTATATAGAACCTGTACAGTCCTATTTAACGACATCATGCTAAGGATCAGCAAGCTCACCGATTACGCCACCCTGTTGCTGACCCACATGGCGCGCGCGCCGCAGCAGGTCTACAGCGCGCGGGGGCTGGCCGAGCAGGCGGCGCTGCCGCTTCCGGTCGCGGCCAAACTGCTGAAATTGCTGGCGCGCGAGGGTCTGCTGGTGAGCCAGCGCGGCGCCGCCGGCGGCTACGTCCTGGCGCGGGCGCCGCAGCGCATATCCATGGCGCAGATCCTCGCCGCCGTGGAGGGCCCGCTGGCGGTCACGGAATGCGCGCTGGGGCGCGGGGTGTGCGAGATGGAAAAAGGCTGCGCCACAAGGCCGCACTGGCAGCTGATCGGGCACGCCCTGCAAGTGGCGCTGGAGGCGGTAAGCCTCGCGGACATGGTGGCACCCAAGGCAGCCCCTGTGCGCCTGCAACGACTGGAGAGGTGACATGAGCAAAGCTGGAAACGCCGAAATCAACGCCATGATGCAGGACGAGTACCGCTGGGGCTTCGTCACCGATGTCGAGCAGGACAAGCCTCCCAAGGGGCTGTCCGGGGACGTGATACGCCTCATCTCGGCCAGGAAGCAGGAGCCCGAGTGGCTGCTGGAATGGCGCCTGGCGGCCTACCGCCATTGGCGTACGCAGGCGGAGCCGCATTGGGCCAAGGTGCACCATCTCCCCATCGACTATCAGGGCATCCACTACTATGCGGCGCCCAAGCAAAAGGCGGGTCCCAACAAGCTGGCGGATATCGACCCTGAAATCCTGGCCACCTACGAAAAGCTGGGCATTCCCTTGAAGGAGCAGGAAATGCTTGCCGGCGTGGCGGTCGACGCGGTGTTCGATTCCGTCTCGGTGGCCACCACCTACAAGGAAAAGCTCGCCTCGCTGGGCATCGTCTTCTGCGCCTTTTCCGAGGCGGTGCGCGAGCACCCAGAACTGGTGCGCCAGTACCTGGGCTCGGTGGTCCCGCATACCGACAATTTCTTCGCCAGCCTGAATGCGGCCGTGTTTTCCGACGGCACTTTCGTCTACGTGCCCAAGGGGGTGCGCTGCCCCATGGAGTTGTCGACCTATTTCCGCATCAACGCCAGCGATACCGGCCAGTTCGAGCGCACCCTCATCATCGCCGACGAGGGCAGCCAGGTGTCCTATCTGGAAGGCTGCAGCGCGCCGCGGCGGGACGAAAACCAGCTGCACGCCGCCGTGGTCGAGCTGGTGGCGCTGCGGGACGCCAAGATCAAATATTCGACGGTGCAGAACTGGTATCCGGGCGACAAGGAAGGGCGCGGCGGCATCTACAACTTCGTCACCAAGCGCGGCGAGTGTCGCGGGGCGCGCTCGCATATCTCCTGGACCCAGGTGGAGACCGGTTCGGCCATCACCTGGAAGTACCCCAGCTGCATCCTGCGCGGCGACGATGCGGTGGGCGAGTTCTATTCGGTGGCCGTCACGCGCGGCCGGCAGCAGGCCGATACCGGCACCAAGATGATCCACATCGGCAGGAATACCCGCAGCACGGTGGTGTCCAAGGGCATCTCCGCGGGCGAAGGCTCCAACGCCTACCGCGGCCTGATCAAGGTGCTGGCGGGCGCCGACCACGCACGCAGCTACACGCAGTGCGACTCGCTGCTGATGGGCAGCCATTGTGCCGCGCACACCTTTCCCTATCTGGAAGTGAAGAACGACAGCGCGCAGGTGGAGCACGAGGCCACTACCAGCAAGATCGGCGACGACCAGTTGTTCTATCTGCAAAGCCGCGGTCTCTCGGCCGAAGATGCCGTCAACATGATCGTCAACGGCTTCTGCAAGGAAGTGTTCAAGGAACTGCCCATGGAGTTCGCCGTCGAGGCGCAGAAGCTGCTCGCGGTGAGCCTCGAAGGCGCGGTAGGC